>JALHEL010000564.1 GCA_022837205.1 Leptolinea sp. | reverse complement strand
TCTTCAAAAGCATCCGCCATTGCGGTCAGGATAACGTTCGGATCCGCATTCAATGCTTCTCCCGCGGCACCCGTGCCACGGCCGCCACAGCCGACCAGTCCCACTTTCAGCGTGTTGCTGTTGGATGTCCAGATGGAGTTGGAGCCCAGGGCAACTCCGGAGGAGATGATTGTGCCGGCAGTAGCCAGTCCTGCTGTTTTGATAAATTTTCTTCTTGAATAGTTCATTGTCGTAACAGTTTAATTGTATCTATATTCTAAATCTTTTTTTCTTTTTAAGGTTTCCGGAAAATAATAATCCGGAAGGCTACTCACGGCATGTCCTAAGAAAAATAAAACCGTTTTCACCTTTCTCGGCACGGCAATCCCAGGAGCATCGAAATCCCGGCAGGGAACTCTGTATTCACGTGTCTGATGGAACTATCCGCTTTGCTGGAATTTAATGAGGTGCCGCGTGCTGAAATCGGGCCTGTAATGATTTTGATCGTATTGTCGGCATGGGATACGGCTTGCTTCATGGCCGGTTCTTTCCATTTTCCATCTCCTGTTAGTTCGTACGGGCACCACAGGCTCCCGGGGGAAAATCCCGAGATCCATCCCTGTGGAGGAATAAATTTCATTTTTCCAAAATCTTCTGGCATCGGTATCATCAAGCTGTATTGCTTTGCGGAAAAAAAGACATTTTCTTCCACAAGGCCCCCGCTAGTGTTCGCTTTTTCATTGCTCATGCCACCACAAAACGATAAACAGGCAACACAAAGAATGAGAATTACCAGTACCCGCAATTTTTTCATGATTTTACTTCTTTATTTTTTCTTGTATAAAATAAGAAAACAGAAAAAAGCAGGATTGTCACCGCGAATCCGATGCCATACGAAATGGTTTTCGAAAGGGCAAACCCTTCCGGGGCAAGCATGAGATAGGTTGTAACCACAGATGTCATGAACAGTGCGGGAAGCAGGGTTATCCAGTACGCTTTTCCCTTCCGGAACAGATATACCGTAACGGTCCAAAGAACTACAGTGGCCAGTGTCTGGTTGGACCAGGCAAAATAGCGCCAGATAACATCAAAGTTTATCCTTGTAAGGATGAAC
>JALHEL010000108.1 GCA_022837205.1 Leptolinea sp. | reverse complement strand
ATATATCAACAGAGGCGAGATGATTTCTTCAAGATCAGATTCTTAAGGCAGAAATCCTTTTACGAAAATCTAAACCGACTGGGTAGCGTATTTAATAACTGATACAGCCGATCATCGGCATCATCAATGCTCGAATTATAGAGGATCAGATCATAGTCATCGGGAGTGTCAAAGAAATATAATTTGATCTCGGTTTGTGATCTTCAGACAGATATTCAAACCAATCGAAGTACTTTTGACATCCTATTTGAATTATTTTTTGAAATGTTGAAGCCAGGTAATAAAAAGAGAGTAAACCATTACCTGATTCACCCTCTTTTTATTTCGCTATTATCACAAACCTACAACAAATTTAATCGATAATAATGATTCTTACATCATTATTTTTGCAGCAAGCAACCGATCATCATAGCAAGGCGATCAATTTCCTCGCAATATCAATACATATTTGCCGGTACGCCTGACCCAAGCTTCCAATCGACCGATACCGCCGTTTACCGAATCAATTACATATGCAGCCGGAATTTCGATCCAAACTTTCAAATCCTCATCCCAGAAGAAGATCGCATAGAGGTCCGGATTTGCGCCCAACGGCAAAACAAAGGAGAGAAGAAACAGGCTTGAACCGACCTTGATTTGGATTCCGTTGCGCAGTAGTTGAACTGTCATCGCTTTAACGACGGTCGTCCTCTCCGGTAGATTTCCTCCTAAATCTTCTTCCGTATCCAGAATAATTTTTTGAGCGGTTCCGCGATATATCAACACTTGATCCAACGAGGAAAGCCGCACCAGAAAAGCGTCATATTCGTCACTCGAAATATCAGCGACTTGCAGACTGATAACATCGATCACTAAAATGCTTGGTAGCTTGATCGCCCCATCCGAACCGGGTTTGTGGGTAATCACCAACTCAATGTCGCCTAACGGAATATAAAAGCCCCCCGGCCAGTCAATATCCGCAATATCATATCCGTTTCCGCCATATAGAATGTTAAACCCTGTGCCGGCTGAAATAAAGTCGTTTCCGTCGTCACCATACACAATGTTATTACCTCCGCTGGTAATTAAGAAGTCATTACCGCCCAATCCGCGAATCAGATCATCACCCGAGCCGCCGTCAATTACATTCGGTAAGTCATTCCCGATGAGTGTGTCGTTCGATTTACCGCCGGTAATTCGTTGCACATTGGTTACTGTTCCATGAATTGCACTATAAGTATCTGTTGAAAGATCGATATAAACCGGCGTGGTATAGAGTGAAAAATCGAGCCGATTATTTTCATTTGAGCCACCATCGATACTACAACCAAACACTCCCCCATCAAGGAATCGGAATATATCAACACCGCTTCCACCTCTCAGATTTTCGACATTACGAAATATCAAGTTACGGTGAAGCGCAAGATATCGATTGGTGCCATCTCCGATTTCCCATACACTTTGAACGTTGAGCCCAAATAGGAAATCTTCGAAATTCGAACCGATCAAACCGTTAATATTCGTGAACGAACCGAATAGTCCGGATTGGATACCACTGAAACCAATCATATTTCCAATTCCGTTTAGTTCAATGGTCGTCCCGCCATTACTGCCGGAGAAATCGAGCGTGTTTAACCCGTCACCGCCATCAATTAGATCATCTATCTGTTCATCACCGATAAAGACAAAGATATCGTTACCTTTTCCACCAAACATCCGATCAGAGCCTTTGCCGCCGTTCAGAATATCATTTCCATCCAATCCATAAAGATCGTCATTTCCGGAACCGCCAAAAAGCCGGTTGTCCCGGTCATTTCCGGTCAAGACATCATCCACCGAACCACCGATCAGGTTGTAAATATTACTGAAACTCTCCGGCTGAAGGCCCGGTACAGTAAGAGTTGTCAAATTAGCGTCCACCGGAGTCGTATAAGCACTGTAATCCAACCAGTTCACACCGTCTCCGCCGTTTATTGTACCTGAATAGAAAGCTCCTGGTTCCGGTCTGAAATCATCATCGGCATACCCGCCGTTCAGGCATTCTATACCGCTCAAGTCAAGCATATTTCCACCCGAAGAGTAAATCGTATGTCCATTCGCCAAAATATCCCAGAGCGAATCGACGTCCATGCCTGTCAGATTATCATATGGGTTATATGGGTTGCTGCCGATAATTGTGTCAATATTGTCAAATCCTCCGCTGATGCTCGGTTCACTCCCCTTGAACCCATCGATCGTTCCGGTGTCGGTCAGATGTATGTTGATTCCGCTGTCATATCCGGTATAATCCAGCATATCAATGCCGGAGCTGCCATCAATAACGCCTCCGTCTGTCAAGGCGGAACTGCCGAAGAAACGAATCTGATCATTACCCGCACCGGTTGTGACTCTGCTTCTGAGCGAAGCATACAGATTGATGATGTCGTTATCATCATAAGTCTGAACATACACTCTATTATCGGCGCCCACAATATAGGTCCCGTGCAGTTCTACTATAGCGCCTCGATCAGGATCATGATCTGTGTTTACCGCATCGATCGCCGAATTGAGCTCGCCTGATGCGTCGATCGTATTGGCGTCAGCTCGCAGAATAATATCACCGGCGGCAATCAGACTCGCGCCTTCTTCGATGATCAAATCATCACCCGCCGAAAGCAGTATGAAGGTACCCTGCGCTACAGCCCGAAGTGTCACACCGGATTTTACTGTCAGATCATCCGGCAGCACATTTCCGCTTTCGTCAACCGCCCCGTCATCATCTTTCGCCCATATTTTGATCGAGCCGCTGTCCGATATGATATCGGTCGCGATTGTCTCCGGACATCCGGAGATGATTTCAATATCGCCCTTACCGTGAACAGCCGGACCGGATCCGGTTACCGAGCTAAGCACCAGCGTACCATTGTTATAAATCCAGACACCGCCTTCGGTGGCTGTACCTTCCAGCCAACCTACCTCTGAAGTCAGTTTATTGTTTACGGCGCCGATATTTTTCGCGGCAAACAGTTTTGTCTTTCCCGAAACGATATTGAATACACCGGCTGCCGCTCCGTTCAGAATGCTGCCGGCCGGAGCGGTTATGAATGCGATGACATCCATACCGGTTTTCACAGTATTTAGGTTCATATCCCCGGCAGTTTCTATCAGATAAGTATTAAGCAAATTACCGGTCGAAGCTGTCAACCTCCCGCTGCCGCTACTGTAGCTTGAATCGATATCCAGCTCATTGTCTGCGGTCCCGATTCCTCCGAGCGTCGTTTCCAGTGTGACATTTTCGGCGATGATATCCGCCTTCGGCCATCTGCCACCGACGCTTTCCGTCTCAAGATCGGAAGCCGGATTATAAGGATCTTCCGGATCGCCGGCATCAAGGATGGAATTCAACGCGGAAAGGTTTACATTACCTTCATAAGATAGGACATTCAAAACTCCCATATCCCCTTCCGGATCCGAGAGATTGACATGATTCAGAGCGGTCGCTTTCAGCCAACCGTTACCGGGTTGATCCGCAGAGAAGTATGTATGGACTTCCAACGGGTCATCCGATTCTCCGATTCCTTTACCGGCGGTCAGTATGACATGTTTCGCTAAAAGCTTGGTAAAGTCTGTTTTTTCCCCGTCGAGAATTAATCCGTCTGTTCGAATGACAATCTCACCGGTCTGTGCATAGATATTGGAAATTTTCAGATCCGGCGCATTTCCGGCTGTCAGATACGGATGCACGCCGTTCAAGATCGGACTTCCGTTTTCCAATTGCACCTGTGAAATATAAACGTTTTTATCCGCACGTGCAGTCAACATGCCGTCTCCGCTGATCGCGGTGTAAACCGGTCTATCGCTTTCGCCGACCGAACCGCCGCCAGCTTCCAGTACCACATCGCCGCCGGTGATCACATTTGCGGTCGTCTGAGGTGTGACCGCCGAATTTATGACGTTTCGGTGGCTGCGAATTCGAATCTCGCCGTTGTTGAGTGACTGAATCACGGCAAGATTCAAATCACCCTGCATTTCCTTTCCGCCTCCCAGGTAAATCCCGTTTCCGGCTTTTGCATTGATCATACCGTTGGAATCAATATTGATATCATCTCGGGAATAAATGTTCAAAGCGGTTATTTTTGCATATTGAAGATCAGAATTTTCAGCACTTAAATAGTATCCCGGATCGATGATATTGCTGATGACATCAACTGTTGATAAATTTATAAAGTACGTAATATATGGAGAAATGGTTTTTTGAATCGAAAGCGTCAGTTCCGACCCGTTGACAGATTCAACCTTCCATGCCTCTTGTTCGGACGCAACCAACCAGTTCAGATATATATTCCGTAAATGAACTTCCATTCCGGCAGCGGTGAAGCCAAGTTGCTGCCAATTGGTTCCCGACGGTGCTGTTAATTTAATTTGATTATTCGATAACGAAAACGAAACCGCGTCAACTGCCGGTCCGACATAGACGATATCCGACCGTTCTGCCGCCGCCAAGGCAACTTTCTGATCATCTGTCAGCGCTCCAAGTTTCCCATCCGCAACCGGTAGAATGACCGGTGTGGATTTATAACTTCCGACCGTTCCAGAGACTTCAAGCGTAATATTTCGGGCGACAATATTCGGATCCTCAATATCCGTCATCGTGCTGGAAACCGGCTTCAGCAAGTTACCGCTGATCAATTGTAACAATTCAGCTTGTGTCCAGACCTTAACACCGGCTTTCATTGTATCCATCTCAGTCTGAGAAAGGCTATATTGATAGTCCGGGTCAAAGCTGTCACCGAGACTCCCATAATTCATATGCAAGGAGCGGTACTGTTCTGTGCGGGCGTTAACCAGCGTCTGCAACGCATTATTTACGAATATCGTGAGATCTTCACCGGTAAGACCGATATCGGCCCCCTGTTGCGAATAAAAGTCGGTATACCACGTTGTTTCGGCAGCAGTCAGATTGACAATGAAACTGTTGTCATAAACCGATGGATCGGTCTGCGTCAAACGATATTGCCAATAAGTTCGATACTCCTGTGTTTTTATCACAGCAAGCGATTGACAGAGATGATCAATCTTATCCTGGGCACCAGTTTCATCCATCAACTGTAGACGACTGTAAACAGTATCTAATAGTTCCTGATAGGTACGCTCGTCGCGCGTCTGCAGTTTGTTGGCATCCACCAGATTCCCGTTAACAACCTTCAACCATACATCACCGTTAGTGATCATCTTCTCAAGGTTTAGATCTCCGCTGATCTCTGACAGATAGATATTTCCTTTCGCTGTAATATTGACTTTTCCATTTCGATTTGAGGTATTGGAATTAATCTGGATCGGCGCCTGAATATCGGTACCGATTCCGCCGCCGGCGTTCAATGTGATACCGTTGGCTGTGATCAATCCACTCTTGCCCGCTGCCGCGAGGATTGATCCCGCGGCAGTGATATCCACATTTCCATTCGGAGCATTGATCGTATCGATCCGTAAGTTTCCCGAGAGATGCTTGAGGAAAATTCCGCCGTTTGCCGCAGCCGCCTTCAACATTCCGGAATCATCAGACAACCGCAGCGATATCGGTACACTAACCGTACCGATGATTGAGCCGGCATTCAGCGTTATATTTTCCGCAACGATGGAGCCGGGTTCATCTGTTTGATAGATTCCGTTTTGAGCGGCATTTATGGTCACCGGACCGCTCGGATTCAGCAAGTCACCGTCAAGGATAACGTCGCCGGTACCGGTCGAATTGATTGAGATATTCCCTTCTTGCGAACCGATAAAGGATATCGATATTGGGCGATGGGCGTTGATTTCATGCGTATAGGTTTCCAGACTACCCGTGACTTGTTTATAAGTCGCTTCATACACTTTGGATCCGTACCAAGTCCAATACGTATGACTCCAGACCAATACCGTTCCGGAAAGGTAAGTTTCGATCGAACTGAAAGAATTATACAGATCCTCCTGCCGATTATCATCCATAAAATAGTAAGGACCGTTTCCTCCATATCTTGGTTGTGAGGAGCTCCAACTGCTCCACTCCTCATCTTCAATTTGTATTACATCCGGAATCCAATCAAGCCATTTTGCCCGCTTAACATAGGCATAACGAGTACTGGTCGTCGTTTGAACGGTTGTCCAACCATAGTACCAAGACAAATCCGGGTTATATTTGATCGTTGAGCCGTTTACTATAGCAGTTCTCGAAGTATATTCGCTGCCTGATGTCACAACCTGAATTTGATTTCCATCATGATGAAATATCGAAACATATGTCTTATTGTCCGTTTTGGAATCAATTGCCGCTGAATCCAAAGCAGGTGTCCCGCCGGCATAATCATTAATGATCAGCGTNNTCGTACTGTTCGTAATCACAACTGTCGGATATCCGCTCAACACTTTAATCTGCCCCTGGCCCGTGCTCAGAATCTTTCCGAACAATTCAACATAGCCACCGCTGCTTTTAATCGGATCGGTCTCAAATTGTCTGCTGATGGTGTTGTAATAAACGCTGAACCCCGGGTTTCTACCGGAAGTTATCGGCAGATATATTCTCCCCTGCTTTGTATTCATAAGGTTTAATGTTTCGTTTAGGGCATCTTCGGTTATCGAAAGCGTATAGTTATCACGTCCGCTCTGAATGATTCCATTGATATTGATATATTCCGCATGGATGGAAATACGGTCGCCGAATAGAGTGGAATTACTGCTTCCCGTAATATATATGTCGTAGTTTTCCGGACTAATATAGCCTAAACCACTCCCGATTGTATGCCACTGTGTACAGTAATACAAGTTCGGAGAAGTTCCACAAAGGTCTATACTATAATATCCGGTTGAACCGTTAAGAATATCGGATGTCTCACCGCCGATTGAGTAACTGGTCAGTCCTTCGACATATACATCCCCACCGCTGATAATACTTTGTTCTTTTGATCGTACGGTATTTAATATTCTGACCGTAGAATGTCCGCTGGAAACGGCGATAATATCAACTGAGCCGTTAGGATTAATGATCCCGCTACCGTTGTTAAGTGACGAAAGTAAGGTGATATCCGGCCAAATAAGCATATTTTTAAAGGTTGTCAATTGATCAAAAGAAAGAGAGACATTATTCTGGTTAACAACATTCGGATAATAATTAGCGATATTCAAGGTGTTTTCAATCCGGATAGAGGGCATATTCGATCCATCCGGCGGTAGTGGCAGTGTAAAAGCAGCCATCCCCGCTTCCGCTTGTGGGTCAACATTCGGATGGTTGAAACGATTTAACCGGGCAACTTCACTTGCATTGGATTGAGAGATTACGCTGTTATCCGTTCCCAACCGAATCGTATTTAGGTAGACCCCGCCGTTATCGTCGGGAATCAGGATTCCCTGAAGATTCAAAAACGCTTGGGTGTTATTAATAATCTCAACATTTGAATTTCCAGGTGCAATGAAATTTCCGTTTCCTTGTAAAATGCCGGTACGGATGTCAATTCTACCGGCTGCGGCAATAATCTGCGGAATCGTAATCGTGATTGCTTCGGAAGTCTGAGAAAAAATTGTATCGTTAATATTCTGACTTGGATAGAGACTGGCAAGTTGTAGTTGAATTCTTGCAATTTCATTCGTATAAAATGCATTTAATGTTGCATTAGTATCTCCATGTAGTGCATCAATTAAAGGTGAATTTACAGTAGAAAACCCCAAGACATAATCAATATCACCGATATTGATCGGTGTTCCGACTGAATAGGAAGTTTGTTCCATGTCGATGGTATAAATATTTTTTGTTATGTCGAATGTTACATGAACCTTTATTTTCAAATTATCAAATTTTATTTGTTGATCGCGGTTGAACCCGGTTTCGGCGGTTCCGTTCATAATGATCTTGGCATGGGCTTCCGCCAATGATTCACCGGTAAACAGTTCGGTCGAATTACCGGAGAAAAGTTTCGATAATCCATCTGCAGCTTTGCTGATCCAACTGACCACTTTTGCTTTTGCCAGAAGGTCAACCAGGTCGTTCGATTCGGCATACAGGTTCAACTGGTTTCCGGACCGTATCGTCGCACCCGAATCGATCTGAATCAGGTTGGATTGGATAACGTAGGCTTCCGCCGAAGTACCGTCGATTGGAAACGCTGAGCCTGAAAATCCGTCTAGCCGGGCATGCGCATAGTAGTTGTCTGCTACATTTACCAGAGACGAATCGCTGCTACGTCCGGTTGCCAATGTCAGGTCATTTTGCGCTTGCAACGTGGTACCGCCGCCCAAAATGATGATCCGGTTGTCCGGATATACTTCAACCAACGTCCCGCCCGACATGACGGTACCGGCACCGAAGGTTTCAAGATCAGACGAACCGTTCAGTTTTCCGCTTCCGCGGGCAAAAATATCCATTATGCCGTTTGAAATCAATCGGCTTCCCGCGCCGATCAGCACTTCCGCCAAAAGTGGTTTCGCGCTGATAGTATTCGTACTTCTAACACCGGCTAATGCACCGCCGGTTGTAAAAGTAACCGTATTTTCGGCATTAACCATGTTAATTGCCGCAAGTAACAATTGCAACGAAGACTTATCATAATTATTCGTTAACAGATTTACAGCCGTACCGATATCCACCCGTGTGATCAGTTTAATTTCGGCATCACTGTAAGCGCCGGCTCCGCTGATAATTCCGCCGGTTGTACCGGATTGTTTGTCCGATAAATCGGTGCGATTATAAGCTGTCATCGTTATCAATTTAGCGGTAACGGTTGTTCCGTCGCCGATTTTGGCAACAGCAATCGAATCCACCGTATTGTTTGCATACACGCCGTTACCGGAGATCACTCCTATCGTAAGTGAATTCAGACCGGTATTGCCGGTTGCGACATGAGTTACCGATATACCGATACTAAATACTTCGATATTATTCCCGGTTCCCAATCCGGCGGTCGTTGTCCCTTTTGAAACGGTTTCGGAACGAGTCGAACTGCCCGAAATCGTTCCGCCTCCGCCGGCGCTGGCTTCTGCTATATTATTATCTGAAGCAAAATCCGAAATTTTGACAATTCCATCGCCTTTCGCTTTAACGGTATCACCGAAAAGAGCTTCCGTTACCGTATCGGAAATCGCTTTCGCGGTACTGCCGCCAACCGCCAGAATCAAACCGATTGCGACTTGGTTCTGAGCTTTCGCCGTTTGTTTGCCTGTATTGATTGCCGAAAGTGTCAGCGATCCGCTGATATTCAGATTAGAATTCGTTGCGACCAATGCCTTGACTTCGGAATGATCAACGGCTTCGCTGATTGTGGCATTGATTCCGATTAAAGAACCCGAAGAAGCCCATGCTGTCGCATTGCCGTTATCAAAGTTTGTCTGTTGAGTTTTTTGCGCCAGAATTTCCAGATTCGCGGTGAAAATCGTACCGCCGACAGACGCGGTCACTTTAGGTTCGGTAATCGCCCATGCTTCCGAAGCTCCGACCGCCAATCCTGCAGCGTTGACGCCTTTTGCCAGCGCAATACTTTTCGGTGCGGCAACAGCACTGACGTTAATATCATTTACAACTCTCACATCATGATTTCCGCGAATTTCCGCTTTCACAGTCATCTGTGTATAGGATTTTGCACTCGAGCCGCTGCCGCTGACAATCCCACCGGTACCGGACAAGCTTTCGGCATATGCGTCCTCATCGGCTTTCGCGACGATATTTAAGGTATAGACCGTATTATCGACCGTGCTTAATCCGATATCGGAATCCAGCCACGCTTCGACACTCCCTCCGGATGTTGCTTGTGAAACGGAAGCGCCGGCGCCGACTATTCCTCCGATATTTATTCCGAATGTTTTTGCATATGATTTATTGTATGAAAGCGCGTTTATCGATACGGTGCCGAATTCGAGTTTCCCGCTGTTTTCTATAAATGTTTTAATTACCGGCTTATTATTTGCAATGGCAATGGCACCTGTACCGCTGAACATCGCTCCCCCGGATGAACTGGCTTCGGACGATGCTCCGCTGTCAACTTTTGTTCCGTCGGAGTTCAGATTTTGACGTGCTTCGATCGTAATTTCTCCGCCGGCCGACTCCGACAATCCGGATACAGAGGCTTCAATCATCGGTGTCGAATCAGAAACCGCAACCGAAACGCCGAGGGAATACGAGGCACCGGAGACGGGAAGAGCAACCGAAACTCCGGTAGCTTTAGCGGATGCATCACCGTCATATTGGGCCGAAATCAGACCTTTACTGGTATAAAGTGTGCTATCCTCCAGGATGGACCGTACAGTCGGGTTCAAAACGGCGATCGAAAGATTCAAACCCCCGGCAGCGATTAAACCGACCCCGGCAGCGATTGTCTCTGCATAAGCACGTTCTGCGACCATATTATCGATCATAAACGGAACGATCTGAGTATTCGAAGAAGGAGCATTGAAATAACGAAGTCCGACAATTTTCACAACATATTCACTGCCGGCATTCTCTGTCAAAGACATGTTGACTGTTGCCGCGATCGCTCCGCCGGTCGCACCAATTGCTTTGGCTTCCATCTTGTTATTCGCTCTCGATATCAAATTAATCATCGTAACCGGAGTAATTCGAACATTATTCATCTGATTGGTAACTTTGACAGCGCTGTGAACCGTTGCAATCGTTCCTTGAACCCCAACCGCGCCGGCACTGCCACCTGCCGAAAAGACAATTGCACCCTGATCAAGTTTGGAACTGTCCTCTGTGTAATTGTAGAATGTTTTTATAGCCAAATTCTTCACATAAAGGTCACTGCCAGCAATCCGAGCATTAATAATCGGATTTATGTTCGCAACGCCTACATTCAAACCGGCGGCGACTGCTCCGACATTCGCACCGATCACTTTGACATCCGCTTTGACTTGTGAAATCGCTGAAATCGCAATAGCCTCTAATAAATTGGATGAAAGACCGATAATGCTGTCTCGAACGGTTGCTTCGGTCGTGGAATTGACAGTATTAACTGCGACCGCCGCACCTAAACTGTCTCCCGGACCTCCGGACAGATTGATTGTCCATGTTTGTGAATCCAGCAAGCTAAGTGCTTTGACCGTCAAATTACCGGTGCCAATAATCGATTCGAAATCAGCCTTTCCCATAAGCGCAAGAGTCTGTCCGTCAACGATCGATACCGCGATTGAAGCACCGGCCGCCAAGGCACCGGCAGCTGCGCCGGATGCATCCGCTTTAATCTTACGATCGGAAGAGGCTGAAATTGTCAGATTTTTCGCTTTGGCGATTGTTACCGGATTCGCCGTTTCATTATCTCCGAAAGCTGCACGTTGACCAGCATGATCGTAAACGACAGTCACTTGGGCACCGATACTGTCCGATGCAGACACGTTGCCCGCGACCGCATGCGATTGAATATCAGAGGTCAACGAGGATAGTATGTTGATATCCGATCCGGCAATGAGCTCTGCTCCTGGCTGAACATAGGCTTCCACATTGCTGCCGATTACCGTAATATCGATAACGCTACCAAACGAACCACCGCCAGCCGCAATCGAACCACCAATCGCTAGGAATTTGATATGCTGCTGCGAAATAATATCGATGTTGCCAGTTTCGGCTACAACTGTCGCACCAGAACCGATAAGCGCAACTGTTCCCGACCGGGCTGCGTCATCTTGAGCTTCTAATATTTCCAAAGTAGAAGATTTAACATCTCTGTTCATGAGTGTAATCGATGTTTGATTCATATTCGAACCTGACAAATAGGTATAATCCGTATCGGCATCACCACTTTGATTGGTGCTGTTATATTTACCGAGTGATTCGCTGAGATCATCTTTCTGCTCACTTGCATGGTTGATCTCACTGTTTATTCGGTTCGAACCGCTGTCACCGTTCTGGGCTAGCGGATCTTCGTTTATCGTCTGTTTATACTCGTTTGATTTAAGGTTCCCGTTCTCATCTCGTTCGTTCTCCGAATAAGATGCTTGGTAATGGGTCGTAAACTCCGAACCGAAAATATTCACCAAAATATTCAAGCTCGCTCCCACGACGCCGGCTCCGAGAGTCGCTGCCACAACGGTATTATCTTCGTTGCTGAGCGCAGCCACTTGAACATTATGACTGGCGGTCACTTTGGCATTGCCACCGATATAGGCTCTGGCATTGTTACGGACAACGTTGACTTCTACCGCACCTGCCACACCGGCGATGCCGCCGCCGACCGATCCGGCAAAGTTGAAAACTTTGGAATGATTCAATGCCGTTACCAAAACGTCCTGCATATTGTTTGCGGTATCACGATCCTGATTTACCAGTGCACCGGCACCGATATATGCATCGGTGTCTGATCGGAAAACATTGACCAGGACCGCACCCGCTACGCCGGCATAGAATCCGCCGGCGCCGGCGCCGACAATCGTGATGACATTGGCATCGGAGTATGCCTGAACAATGACCCCTCTGACCTCTGTATACGTACCGAACGCTCCGTTCTCATCCATCGTTTTCTGATAGGCTTTATTGAGAATCGCATTGCCGTTGCCTTTAGCGTTCACGATAGAAAAAGGTGTAATGTAAGCACCGGTATATTTGGCAATCGTTCGCGCCGATCATATCATTATCTTCATCGCCGATGGCGGCAACGGTTGTGTTATCAATCAAAACGACCGCTACCGATGAGCCTACCGAAACCAACCCGGAACCGGAAACGCCGGCGACAACAGAAATGATTTGCTCATGAGAATTAGCTTCGAGGATCACATTTTGTTTCGCTCTGACTTCGGCTCCGTCGGCGATAACTGCGGAAATATTATTGACCATAACCATGACATCCGCTGCCGGAACAACCGCAACGGTTCCCGAGCCATTGGCGGCAGGGACCACACCGATATGGAAGAAATCGTTGCCCGCCAGCACATAAACACTGTTATTTGAATTGAGGTTCAGATCGGCCTTCTGATTGATTTTTGCATTTTCCCCGATATGGGCATCTACGATCACATTGATAACATTCACCAATCCATCGATATTTACCGCTACGGTCCCCGCGCCTCCGGCACTAATCGAAAAGGTCAGCAAATTATCCTGGTTGATCGCGATAACCGCGATACCTTTGAATAAGAGTTGACCCGGTTCGGTCGTTCGTTTTTTAGTTAATGGGTCCTGATGGGGATCAGCATCTTCCAGTCCATCATGATTCAAATCATCACTGTAAGATATTCCGGGCAGTTTAAATTTGGCATCAAATTTATCAATTTGACCGTCCCATAAACTGTGAGCGGAACCGCTCGCGACAGTGGGATCCAGCTGAATGAAGATGCCGTCTTTGGAGTTCAGATAATCGGTCGCCAGTCGAATCTTATTCGGATTCAATGGGTCAACAATGACATAATAAGTTTGTCCGTCTTCCAACCCACCTATAGCTTTATATAAATTGCCTTCAGCGTCTTTTCCCGAGCTGTAGACCAGTGTCTGTCCCGTTTGATAACTATGACCGGAACCCAAATCAATGGTGTCCTCATTGCTGTTTACGGCGGATAAATCAAATGTCTGCCGCTCGATTTGTACATTGTTATCGACATTCGGAGGTGTATTATCTTCAACATATGTCTCGGAATAACTGCCGCTGAAAGCGACCAAACCGTTACCGTTACCGACAGCATTTACGACTGCGTTTTGATCGATATATGCCTTTACATCTTTATTGTTTACAGACACTTCGATGGAAGCGCCGACGCCGACCGTTCCGGCGCCGGAGATAGAACCGGCAGTTAATACCGCGTTAGTCGCATCGTAAGCACTGACCAAAACGGAACCCTGTGCCAAGAGATCCGCTTTTGAACCAACCCACGCGAATGTGTTCAGATTCAACGTATAAGTGCCTACGGAACCCGCCACTCCCACTGTACCGCCACCGCCGATTGAGGCGGAAACGGAGATGAGCTCTTCACGTGCCAGAGCCTGCACCAGAATATCACCTTCGGAAATAACCTTACCATTAATATATGCTTCGACTGTCTTGGTCAAAACAGCTACGTCCAAACCGGCGCCGACGCCGACCGTTCCCGCACCGGATAGTGCGCCTGCAACCCCCCATATTGTGGTTTCACCTCCAGCCAGAACACTCACGGTCAATGGGTTGGAACTAAGGTCATCCTCCGCATCATCATTGCTGGCTTCAACGGTCGAGGTTTCACCGATAAATGCTTTGATAGTATCATTAATGACCGAAACGGTACCGGATGCCGCAACCGAGACTTTACCGGCACCTAAACCTCCCGCCGCAAAAATACGAACTGCATGATCGGAAACAGCATTGACAAACACACCGCGGTGATTAATTTCTTTCCAGTTGCCCGGAGTTACTAAATCGGCTCCCAAAGTCTTGACAACCACTTTCTTGCCTTTACCTTTGACAAAAACATTGGATCCGGTATAAGCTAATACTTCATTATGACTAACAAAAGTGGAGTTGGAAACTCCCACGGCCGCTGATTCGGCTCCGCCGGCAACGCCTGCCACCAACACAGCTGAAATCGTATCCGCCGCATTGATTCCTACACTGCCGGCGGCGTTAAGTTCGGCACCATCTTCCGCAAATGCCAAAACCTCGTTATTTAATAAGCCTATGACAACGGATCCGTCCACAGCCACTTTACCGGAGAAAGCGCCTCCGGCTGCGATAGCAATCATCTCACCGGCTGTTTGAGCATCGATGAATATATTGCCGTTAATGGATTCAACCGTCGCGCCGTCAATATATGCGGACACTTTGGATTCATTTTGGTTGTATGAAAGCGCCGCGCCAACCGCTGCTTTACCAGCACCGGCTGCGTTCCCCGACAAAGCATAGATATTGTTTGTTCCCTGTGCGCTGACAATGATATCACCGGTCGCTCGAATAACGGTGGTCGCACCGGATATATATGCCTGAACGTCGGATAAGATAATGTTTACAGAAATCCCGCCGGCTACGGCGATTTTTTCCGCTCCCGCACCACCGGCTGAAATCGAGTGAATTTCACCGGAGTTAGTTGCGGAAACGGTCAGTGCGGAAGCATCTGTCGTTGCCGAATTATTGATGTCGCCGATATTTAAATGTGAATCGATGATCCGAGCCTTCACGGTTGGCTGAATAAAATTGAAAGCAATCGCGATCCCCACACCGGCTTTCTTAGCCGCACCGATTGCTCCTCCCACGCTGTAAATCGTGTTCGCATTTTCAGCTCTGACGATCACGGTGCTTGGAGATGCGGTGCTAATCGCATGACTGCCGGCTATCTCCGCCTGGACCGAATTCAGCAATAGGTTAACCGCAATTGTGCCGCCGACGCCTGCGTCGCCTTTCGACGCACCAACTGCGCCGGTAACCGCGATAATTGAATTATCCGTTTCCGCTGAAAGATCAAGTTTTCCATTGAATATCAGATCACTATTGTCAAAAGATGCATTCGTCTGATTCAAAATCAAGTTGATCGCGAACGCAGGTCCTACTCCGGCTTTTCCGCCATAGGAGATTGCGCCTGCATTCCCGAGAATTTGCGAAGCATCTTCGGCATGAATCTTCAGATCGCCGTTTATTTCGGAATCGTTTTGCAGACGGCATACTTTCGCCTCGGTTATATTCTTCAATATATTGATCGCGACGGATCCGGCAAATGCAATGCCTTTTTCCTTCGGAGCACCGGCGGCACCGGCAGCCAAAGCAAAGATATCACCGCTACGCTGCGCTTCTACGGTGACTTCCGCAGGTTTAACGGTCGCATTTTCGGTTGACGAGCCAAATTTCACATTCTCTACAATCGCACCGGTCATACCTTCAACCCAGTTGAAAGTGACGGCTCCGGCAATACCGGCAGAGATCTCGTTACCGTTGGTTGCCAATGCTGCGGAACCGGCTGCCACCCGCAAATTCGTGGTATTGACTGCGGATAGATTTACTTTGGATGCCGTCATAAGACCGGCATCGCGCAGAATTGCGTAAACTTTGTCAATTTGAATATTGACCGGAATCGTACCCGCGACCGCGAAAGCATTCTTTGTGGTTTTTTGATTTCGGTCCATACTGCTTGAACCGCCTTTCGGAAAGTTCTGCCCGGCAAGTTTCATATCAACCAAAATCGTTTTCTGCCAATGCTTTCTCGGCATCCCATTACTATTGGTTGCGCCTTGATCAGGGGTAGGCGTGCTGTCTTTTGTCGCAGCCCCCGCCACCGCCAATACCCAGTTGTCACCGCCTGCATCGGCATCAATCGTCAGTGCTTTCGGTATATTGATCGTTCCGTCCGATCCGGTAAAACTTAATCCCTTCACCGTAACATGGCCCGGCACGATTGCATCCAATGCTGCCTTAATCTGTTCGATGGTGGCATCATAAGGTAAAATGCCTGTTGATAACCCGTTATAGGTAAGAGTAAATCCGCCCGAATGGGAATTGCCGAATATCGCCTGCGATTGATCATTTCCCGATTGAATCGCTTTGACGGCATATGAGCCGTCATAAAGCTCCAGAGGTTCAAATCCGATGAAATCCACATCTTCAAATACATTAAATGTGATACTGAATTTACCGGTATTTGGGTCGTACGTTACGTCAACTGCGCCGGAATCATCTGCTTTAAGATTTTTAATCGAAGTCAGTTTATTCAATGCCGATTCAATTGCAGCCGCACCTGCATTCCAAGGTAATGCATCTGTTTTTTCACCATTGAAATTGAGCCGGTAACCGCCTTTTGTGGCATTGCCTACATCGAACAACTGAACTTCACAGGTGTTTTCCGCACCCTCTTCAATGATTGCACTGTCAACGGATGGTATTAAAAGTAATTTCCCATCCCCCATTTTCTCCGTCAGTAACTGACACACCGCCCGCAGTCGAAATGGAGTTAAGATCGTTCAATGCCGTCTCGATATCTTCGGCATTGGAATTTTTCGATAAAGCACCGGTAGTATTATCACCGAAAGTTAAAGTAAACAATTCGTTGGCATCGGGATCGATCGAAATAATTTGAATTTCTTTCGTATCGGTTGCGCCGTCCGTTTGGACACTCAGGTTTCCGTCGCCGTCAAAATAAGGTAAGATCGTCATAGAAATCGGTTCAGCATCAGTTGAGTTGATAAAGTCGATCTGCCAAGGGCCCATCTGTCCGTTCTCATAATTTCCGACAATCGCATACACATCACGCATAATGGTATTGACACCGATCGAAACGCCAACGCCGATATCAGTCCCCAAAGCCAATGACCCCAACAAATTATAGTTATTGGTGTGGTCATCGGCACTCACGCTTACTGACCCGCCAACAATTTTCGCAGTAGGGGCTATGCGCGCCGTTGTCGTATTGAAAATGCCGACGTAGGAGATTGCGCCGGCAACAGCAAACCCGTCAGTCGCTTGGCTGCCTGCTTGCACGAAGCTGAAATTATCAATTTGTGTATCGGCGATGACGCTGAGTTTCCCGTCTTTTCCGATCCGTATAAGCACACCATTTCCAATTTCAGCGGTATTTTCGAAAATCAGGATTGGGACATAGACACTTCCACCGACACCTTTCTTAGATCCATTATTTCCGAAAGGAGTGAATGCTGATCCGGGTAATTCTTTGAGATATTTCTTTACGCTTTCCAGTTTTTTCTCCGGATCCAACCCCGGTTGGTAATTGAATGCGAAATTACCCGCCATATGAACGAGACTGGCGGACGCTGAAGAATTCACCTCAACATTCTGGAAGTCGGTATGATAAGTTGCATCCTGATTGATTCGCACGTTGTCATCAATCCGTGCGAGCGTCGTGGAATCCAGATAAACAAATCCCATCGAACCGGCAACTCCGACCTTTGTCGGATCATTACTGCTTTCATTGCCCGCAGCTGTGCTGCGGACAAAACCGTTGAAAAAACTGGGGGCGAAAACAAAACTGGTCGATTGCGAGCTTTCCCAAATGACTCCGGCAATATCACCGATACCCGCTTGCTGGATCTGCAGAAGCGTCGTCCGTGCCAAAGAGGGGTAATTGGTTGCCGCCTTAACGTTCAGATCACGTTTCGCATTCAAATCCGCACCGCCGTCAATCAATGCCTTGTTGCTGTCGGCGATTACGACAGAACTGATAGCAATGCCGAGAGATGCGGTTGAACCGGCATCTGAGCTCGGAGAAGCTTCCGCCTCAACTGAAGAGGTATATTCATGCCTCAGCATTGACAAAACTTCGATATCTTGCGTGCTCGACAGTTTAGCGGTTGAGCCTGCTTCCGCTTTGACGGAATTCACGCCGACCGAAACAGCCAAACCACCGGCTAAACTGATATTATTTTTTGCTTTGTCGGTTGCCTGGTCTTTTACTTCGGGGGCTTTATTTTCTGTTTTCCCGAGAGCTTTTTTGACCAAATCAACAATTTTAGATCCGCCAGCTTTTGCCACTTCGATTGCTTCCTCCGTAATCTTTGCAATCAAAAAGTTGGTTGCCGTACGATCCTGGTTATACCAGGAACCGGCGGAACTGCTTTCACTGACCGATAAGTTTGTACGAATGCCGATACCGTTGGTAACACCCAAATCGAATACATGTCCCACAATACCGACATCGCTTGGTTTACCCAGATCAACCCCGTTTGCGATTTCATTTGCTTCATCAATCGAATTTGCCAATTTAAGATGATCCTCGTCAATTTTGACGACGAAATAAGGGATCCCTTCTTTTAATCCAAAAATCGGATAATCGGCACCATCAATTTCCACGGTTTTTGTTAATGAGTGAATGGGAGTATATGGGTTATCCGGATCGAGAGTAATCGTTCCGAAAGTGACATCTTCAAAAACATCGTTACTAATCTGCTTTTTTAACGTAATTTTATAACAAGAGCTTTCGGGATCGGCATCGCAGGCTTCCATTTTGGCAATAATATAATCGGTTCCGTCTGAAAGATTGACGATCTGCGTCTTATCCCAAGCCTTATATCTGACAACATCACCGACTTTTAGATTATCCGTATCCGCGTAAAGCAGCGTCAATGTGTCTGTTCCGGCCATGGAAGCGGCTACAGAAAAGTTGTATTCCAGAGTAACTTTCCGCTTTACCGTCCCATCCGGAACCCGGTAATAAATCATATCGCCTGTCTCATAGCCATGATTCGGCAGATAGATTGTATCCCTGGCATCATCAATATTATCTGATCCGGAAGACAACGGAATAAATGTTTTCTTAAGACCTTCATCCAAATACCAAAAACTTTGGGAAGTCGATATACCTTCCGGAAGTGTTAAAGGAATTGGTTCTGTATCGGCCGCAGCGGATAGTAATTGAAAACGATCGTCATCAAGCCGTTTTACATAATACTCTGTACCGTCAACCAGACCGCCGATCGGTTCTTCCATCAGGCTGTAATATCTGATTTTTTGACCATTCGTAAAGCCATGCCCGGTAATTGTAATAATATCTTCTTCTTCATTAATGGATTCCGAAGATACATTGAAAACTAACGGTTTATACGGAATGAAAGAATGAGTTGAATCAACGGTTACGCCGGTTGATGAGATATTGACCGGAACGGCTGAAACAAAACGCACATTATTCTCGTCGACTACGAAAATTGTATAAATTTCGCCGTCGATTAATCCCGGAATCGGCAATTGATAATCGGCAGCCCGATAAATAACTTGCTGACCGTTTGTAAATCCGTGGTTTGGAATGCAAATAGTATCGGTAATCTCATTAACATCAGCCAAATCGATCGGAATTAAAGAGCGTTCGGTTGAACTTGACTTTGCAATAATAGTTCCGTCAGCCTTTGCCAGTACATTCGAGATACCGGTATAGACCGCCAACGTTATCGCATTAGCGCCTCCGCCGATCAGAAAAACAGTCGCGTTACCGCCGCCGATATTCGCACCGTTGGCAATTAGATTGACAGAACCGCCCGATTCGATGCGGGTGTCTTCTCCGATTTCTGCTTTGGAAGTTAGCACAGAAACGCCTGCGGCGAACGAAAGCGGCAACTTATTATTTTCTGCTTTTGTTGTTGTTCCAGTTGTAACAGTGGCGTTACCTTCCGCATTTGATCGAATCAGAATATCACCGTTGGTACTGATAATTTTGCTTTCATCAGTGATAAACACCATCGAATTCGTCACAGCAACCGCAATCCCAATAGAGAATAATTTTGAACTTACCGTTAAATCGCTGTTACTGATCGCATCCGCCAAAATATTAACTGCATTTACTGCATTGATAAATGTATTTCCCAACAGCTTGATATCCGAGGAGGATACCCTTACATTGATGCCAATCGGAATCGGTAAAACACCATTGTTCATAATTCCCAAATCGCCGATCGTTTTTCCAAGTTCACCGGCAGTCTTTCCGGTCAGATCAGACAGAAAATCTCCGATACCGGTACCATTTATCACTTGGGCGATATCTTCTGCGAATTTGTCGCTAATTGAATATCCACTTTTTGCGGTAATTTTGATCGAATCTCCTGTAATGATCGCATTGTCAAGTTTGACCGAAGCACCGTTTACATAAATCCCTTGGGCACTGCCGATCAGGATACCGAGTTTTTCACGCAGCCAGGCAATGGCCGGTACGCCCCACCCGTTTGTATCTTCAGCGTTGATAGTAACCGATCCGCCGTTATGTCCCGAGTCTGCGTGGGCCAACAATTTTGAACCTGTTTTCATTTCAAAATCCGAAGCTTCAATCAAAATCTTTCCGGAATCTCCGATAGAGGCTGCTGTTTCATAATCCGGAGTACCATCAATGTTAATGAACCGGGTCGAAAGGGTTTTCCCTTCCTTTACAGTGACTTTTCCGCCTCTGATTCGCAGATCTTTTCCTTTCAGGAGCAGATCAGTTTCAATATTGATGTCGTCTCGAGGAGATTCGCCTAAAACCGAGAGGCTGCCGGTAAAAGTGTCGTTGTTAAAGGAACTGAGGGTGAAATCGGAGTCCATTGCGGTTGTCTTAATAGTCAACGATTCGGTTGGATCGCTGAAACGAACTGTGCCGTAATCGACAGACACCAGGCACATCTTGCCATTGTCGGATTGCTGCAAAGAATAATTTTTGTACATATGATTAAATTTATAGGTGAAATCTTTCACCTGAATACTTGAAATGTCCAATCTGGCAACTTTTTGTGTATGAACGGTAAGACTGTTTTTTGTATCAGACTCTTGGCTGAAGGTTGTCCGAATTTCATCAGAAATCAATGGTACGATCGGGTCAGCCGCGATCTCGACTTTGTCATAACCATGGTTGCTCTTTACTTGGACTGCATCATTGACATCACTCGTGTGATCTTCGATCGTGACCGAATTGTTGCCGCTGACATCGTTAATGATGATCGGAATGATCGGATCATTTGAAGCAACGTTTAGTGTGACATTGCTCGAATTCGTCAAGTTAATCTGTCCTCCATATATAAAATTCATAAAAACCAGATTCATGTTTGAGTTAATAAAATTTAGTGATCCGTTTAATTTTGTCAGGTTAGTGCAATATGTTGAATCGACACTACATCCGCCTATAAATTTCAATCCAGAATTTTGGAAAAGTGCAGAGGTAAAATCTTCAAAGGTTATATCTTCAACCGTCGCTCCGGTCTGTACATAAATACAACGATCACC
>JALHEL010000563.1 GCA_022837205.1 Leptolinea sp. | reverse complement strand
GATTTACTCAATAAAGATTAAAGATAATAGGAAATGTGTTGCAGCGAGATAATCGGGTCACTATATTCCACTCGGATTTCAGGCGGCAAATTCAGAATCGTCGATGCATAGGTCAGAATCGCTTTTATGTTATTTGCCACTAACATTTCGGCTACCGATTGCGCTTCTGATGCGGGTGTTGCGATCATAGCAATTTTTATATCGAATTCTTTGATGAAATCACCCACTTCGGCGATATCTCTGACCACTTTGTTTCCTATTTTCTCGCCGATAATATGCGGATCGTCATCGAAAGCACCCCTGATAAAGAAGCCGTGTTTTTCAAATCCCCGATAATTTAAAATGGCTCGCCCCAAGTTCCCGACACCGATTAAAACGATATCCCAGGTTTGATTTACCTGAAGAATTTGTTGAAATTGATTAATCAAGTAATCTATATTGTAACCGGTGCCTTGTTTACCGAATTCACCGAACTGAGAAAAATCCTTTCTGACCTGTGCGGAAGAATATCCGAGAAGTTTCCCCAATTCGGTGGAATTTGTGGTTTTTTTCGTTTCGCGTAAATTTTTCAGAACTCTTAAATATCTGGGGAGCCTGCTGACGACAATATCGGGAATTTCTGCCTTATTTACAGTGGTCATTGACGCCTGTTACGATTCAAAAAAGACGCATAGTAAAGGACATTAGCGATCGATTGAATAGCGGCAGCCACATAAGTAAGTGCTGCGGCACTTAAAACTTTCGATACACCTTCTTGCTCGTCTCCTACCATCCATCCGTTTGTTTCAATCCATTCTTTTGCGCGATGGCTGGCATTGAGTTCTACAGGGAGGGTAATAATAGAGAAAACCGCTGTAAGGCTGAAGATAATTAATCCCAATGTCGCGATGTTATAACCGAAATTGCCCATCATGCCGGCTAAAATCAAGCCGACCATGAATAATATCGGTCCCAAACGGCTTCCGATACTTACCAGCGGGACGATCCCTGTTCTTAACATCAGCCAACTATAAGCGTCGGCATGTTGATAGGCATGTCCGGATTCGTGACAGGCAACTCCCACAGCTGCGATACTGGGCGAATCATATACACCT
>JALHEL010000562.1 GCA_022837205.1 Leptolinea sp. | reverse complement strand
GGAAAATGTAAACGAATTGAACAATTATCAAAATTAGAGCAGAAAAAAACGGGAAAGAACTATCAGATTCATGAAACAAATTTCATGATTAAGTATCTTGAGCAAGATTTAATAAATGATACGGTGATATTGCTCCCAGCAAGTATTGTCGTTTATGAAAAAGATGGCAGCAATTATAAATCCTGCGAATTTGATGGGATAATAATTTATCCTATGCGGAAAAAGGTGACTTTCTTAGAAGCTAAGGATACAAGCGGCAAATCGTCTTATGCTAAAAAATGTTTATCAGATAAACTTAAAAAATTAGGTATACAATATGAACCGGATGAGATAATATCTGACGGCCATGATGCCGCGATTCAAATTTCGATCTGATTGTTTCAAAACGGCCAAATAAGTTGGGAGATTCTTAGATGGCCGTTATTATCGATTGATCTTTTTATTTCTCTTTTGAGACTCTCTATTTGATTCGGCGGTGCGTTTATTCTCCCAAATCGATTTCTTCGAGGTTTACGGTCTCGATTTCGGGATGTTTGACAGCAAACAGCCAAGCCGATCCCATCACAATGGCACAAAAAACCAAAAACCAAATAAATAATTCGTTTTGGAACCCAGAAAGAATAATAATACCCGCGCCGATCATCGCTAAGATCGGGATAATCCATCCGCGCCAAATACTGTGAATCTCGCCTTTGATTGCCAGTTTGATCACCGCCGCATAGAGCGTCAGGAAAAGGATGTAGTTTACCACCATGGCGATTTCGGAAATGTCGTGTTGGCCTTTCAGCCAGATATATTTCTGCGTAAAGTAATGAGCGATTACCCAAATCATCGATAAGGCAAACGCAAAAAATCCGGAACGCAGAGAAACACCGTGTTTGGGATGAATAACGGCATATTTCTCCGAGTCGGGCATCATTTTTCTCAGCGCGAGTGAGTAAGGCAGCCGGATAAAGCCGAGAATCATGCCGTTATCGACTCCCAACACTGAGATGATCACCAGAATCAGGACCAGTTTCGCTCCCAGTTCGGTCCCCATCATTTTGGTAGCGGCCGCATAAAGGTGTTCATTCCCCATGGCAATTATTTGGTTAGGACCCATATA
>JALHEL010000107.1 GCA_022837205.1 Leptolinea sp. | reverse complement strand
GGGTTTTTACGCCGGCTGAGCTGACCCGATTGGGAGAAATTTGCCTGAAACATGACTTGATCATCTGCTCGGATGAGATTCACAGTGATATTGTTTACAACGGTTACCGTCATACTCCGATCGCTTCTCTGGACAAAGAACTCGAGAATCGTTCCATAACCTTTATCGCCCCCAGCAAAACATTTAATATTCCGGGGCTCTCTTGTTCGGTCGCGATTATTCCGAATCCGGAAATTCATAAGAAATATCTCAAAGCACTCAACGGTTTTTGCAGCGGGGTGACCTGTCTTTCACAGGAAGCCGGAATAGCGGCTTATCAGGAAGGTGCGGAATGGCTCTCTCAAATGAAAACATATTTGGAAGGAAACCGTGATTTTTTGTTGAATTTCATCAGTCGGGAAATGCCGTCTATAAAAACAACCGAAATTCAAGCAACTTTTTTGGCTTGGTTGGATTGTTCGCAGACGGGTATTCCCGGAGATCCTCAGAAATTCTTCGAGGAAAATGCTAAAGTCGGATTAAACGAAGGCATTCCGTTTGGTCCCGACTACGAAAAATTCGTCCGGTTGAATTTTGGAACACCGCGGAAAATTCTGAAAGAAGCGTTGGAGAGAATGGCGAATTCGCTTCGGCAACTTTAATCAATACGATCAAATGAGTATGGGTTCGTCTGAAACCGAGAACAATCAACCTGTCATTCAAAGGAAAAAGAATATTCGAAAATGGATAATCCTTCTGATTATTATTGCCGTTTTGTTGGGTTTTCTTTCGCTTGCCGGTGAATACTTGACGATTGATTCGGAATTGAACCGTGCCGATTTGATTGTCGTATTAAGCGGAAATGATACCGTTCGGTTAAAAGCCGCTGCCGAACTTTATAAAGAAGGGTATTCCGAAACCATTTTATTAACCAATACCGGTCGTACTTACGGAGAATATAATATTCCTTATACACAATTGCAGATCGAGATGTTGAAAGAGCTGGATGTTCCGGAGGGTGCGATTCATCAAGTCGATTTTGTCGCAAAAAACACCGGGCAGGAAGGGACCGCAATTATCGAAGGAATGGTTAATCTGCATGCGAATTCGGTTATTATTGTCACGGATGCATGGCATACTCGTCGCGTAAAAACGATTTTTGACGATACTTTTTCCAACACAAATTATTCCGTCCAATATTACGGAGTGTCGGAGTCCGAAATAAATCCGAAATTATGGTGGCTTTCTGCGGACGGATGGAAAAATGTCATCGGAGAATATATTCGAATCATCGGCTATTACATCAAAAGAGATACGAATATTCCGGATTACCCCATTTTTAATATTTCTTGATTCTAAAAAAAAAGAGACTGCTCATTTCCGGAGCAGTCTCTAAAATTTTCCTTTATCTTACTCGATCACCTTCACATCGGTTGCCTGAGCGCCGCGCGAACCTTCTTCAATTGAAAATTCAACTTTTTGTCCTTCATTAAGCCGTTTATATCCGTCCATCTTGATTTCCGAGAAATGAACGAAAACGTCCGGAGAATCTCCGTCTCGACCGATAAAACCATAGCCTTTTGTAGCATTAAACCACTTTACTGTACCTACATATCTTTCACTCATTTTATTAACTCCGATTGTTTTCTTAATTCCATTTTGGCAACCCCTCCGCCTTATGTTTTATCGTACTGAAAAGAAAAATTTGAGGGTTCTTTTCAAACGTTAATATTTTTATCACTCATAAAAAAAAGCGTCAAGGAAAAGGACCGAAAATTTTTGAATTTTTACCTGCATGTTTTATAGTTGACTCCGAAAATCTGCATAATCTCCCTTTAATCGGGAAAGAGAAATACTCAAGAATGATAAAATTATGTCTGTTTAATAAAGTCTTCAAAAATGCCTTCTTTTCGGGGGAAGAAATGACAGAAAAAAATAATCGCCCGGCAAAAAGAATTAACTGGAAAGTTGTAATCAGTCTGACCGCAATCATCGGCGGAGTTCTTTACCTGCTTATTTCCTCAACAATCAATAACGCGCAATATTTCATTACCGTAGATGAACTTCTTGCAAATCGCCAACAGTATGCGAATAAGTCGGTTCGAGTTTCGGGCGCGGTTATCGGAGACACCATCAAAGTCTCGGAGACGGATGGATCCGTTTCATTTGAAGTGGCAAATATTTCTGCTGACCATAAAGCAATCGAAGAAAACGGCGGAATGGCAAAGGCATTAGCCGAAGCGGTTAATGATCCTTCCGCCGCTCATCTGAAAGTTCTTTACACCGGTCCGAAGCCTGATTTGTTAAAAGATCAAGCCCAAGCAATCCTGACCGGAACAATCAACAACGATAATGTATTTATGGCGGATGAGCTCTTATTAAAATGCCCGACAAAATACGAAGGAGCGATGCAATAAGATGGCAACCTTAGGATATTCTTCATTAGTCTTTGCCCTGTTCGCTGAAATCTACGGAGTCGCGGCGCTGATGATCGGATCCGTTCGGAAATCAAAAAAATGGCTGAGCAGCGGTCGTCAAGCTTGTTTGATCCTTTTTCCGCTGCTCAGTATTTCGGTTATCGCTTTATTGATTCCTTTGATTCGGAAAGATTATCGTTTCGAATATGTATTTGAAACGGTTAATAATGCCCAACCTTTTTACCTCCGGATAGCGGCTTTATGGGGGAAACAATCCGGATCGCTCCTTTTTTGGACCTGGCTTTTTTCAATTTTCTTGTTCGTTTGGACATTAAAAAGCGTCAAGACGGATGATCCGCTATTCCCGACAGCTGCTATTCTGCTGCTCTTAAATATCGGATTCTTCAATGTTTTAAATCTCTTCGGGAGCAACCCTTTTAATCGTTTTTGGTTAAACAATTTAAACGGGAAAGTTTATACCGCTTTTTCGCAGATTTCCGGTACCGTTTCTTATCAACCCGCCGATGGTATGGGAATGAATCCCTTATTACGGCATTTCGGTATGGTTCTTCATCCGCCGGCACTTTATTTGGGATTTATCGGGGTTTTCATTCCGGCAGCCTATGAATTAAGCGCTTTAATTCACAAACCCGATCATTTTGATTGGATCCGAAAAACTCACTCATGGTTTCTGTTCGCATGGATTTTTCTGGCAATCGGATTGATCTTAGGATCTCGATGGGCGTATGATGTTCTCGGTTGGGGCGGATATTGGGGTTGGGATCCGGTCGAGGTCAGTGCCCTAATTCCTTTTTTACTTTTGACAGCTTACATTCATGCAATGATCGGTTTCAGAAAAACAGGTAGATATAAGGCCTGGGTAGCCGTCTCTGGATTGCTGACCGCACTATCAATCGTTTTTTCCACTTTCGTTACGCGATCCGGATTGATCGCTTCCGTTCATGCTTTTTCGGCGAGTCCTTTATCACAATACCTGATTTTATATTTGGCGGTTTCTTTGATAACCGTAGTTGTTATATTATTGATCGCGCGTAAAAACTTTGCCTCCCAAACCGTCTTAAGAAAATTATCTTTTGAACAGACGATTCAGACCCGAGAGTTTTTTATTACAGCGATGATTGTCGTACTTTTTGTAATCGCCGCATTTTGTTTATGGGGAATTCTGGTCCCGAATATTTCCGCGCTTTTTTCGGAAAAAACGATTTCAATTGGAGCGGATTATTACACTTCGGCTACCGGACCGTTATTTCTGATTCTGGTTTTCCTGACGGGATGCTTTCCGCTGACTTCTTGGGGAGTTCCGTTCACTCAAAAGATCCGAAAGATTTTCTTTCTTCTTTTGGCCCTGTCTGCTGTTGTAACCGGTTGGATTTGCATCAATCTGGCCGTTACTCAACCGTTGAGGATCATTTCGATTTGGGTTCTCGTTTTTTCGATATCGGTATATCTCTTCGACTGGATCGATCATGCTTTTGTTATAAATAAAGATCACAGACAATTTTCATTTGTCAGATTATTTTCACAGTTTTCATTCCGTCGACCTCGATTATCAACCTGTCTGATTCACGGAAGTATTCTTCTTATGGCGGTAGGCATCATCGGGATTGAATTTTTCCAGAAAGAAACTCAATTTACATTCAAACCGAACGATACCCGCTCTTTCTCCGGATTTGAACTGACATTCAACCGTGTCACCAAAGAAGACACACTCGAAGGATATTTAACAACAGCCGAATTTGACATCTTTCAAAACGGCAAAAATATTACGACTGTCTACCCCAAACAGAAATATTATGAAACAAGTCAACAGATGACAACAATTCCGGGTATTAAATCCGATCTAAAGGATGATTTATATCTGATTCTGACGGATTCGGAAACTTCCGCTGAAAAGCAACAAGTTGCCGTCACAATATTCTATAATCCGCTCATAAATTGGCTTTGGATCGGTGGAATTCTCCTTTGCCTCGGCGGAATACTTGCATATGCAACTTCGTTGAGAAAAGAAAAAACGAGTTCATGAACGAAGTGCTCTTTCACCCCATTCCGCCGGTATATGATCAAAATTCGCGCATTTTGATTCTCGGGACATTTCCTTCTCCAAAGTCAAGGGAATCGGGTTTTTTCTATGGACATCCGCAAAATCGGTTCTGGAAAGTAATCAGCCGTGTTCTTAATTGGAACTTTCCGGAATCAATTAACGAAAAAAAAGAAATGCTTATTTCAAATCGAATCGCTTTATGGGACGTCATCGCATCCTGCGAAATTACCGGCGCCGATGATGGCAGTATCAGAAATCCCAAGCCTAACCCGATCGAAAAAATATTACTGCAGAGCGAGGTGAAAGCCATATTTTCTACCGGTAAAAAATCTTTTCATCTTTATCGGAAATTAATTTACCCAAGGACGGCGGTCCCGTCGAATTACCTTCCTTCACCGAGTCCGGCAAATTGTAAAATCTCATTGGATGAATTAGTACGAGCATATGATGCGATTCTTCCATGGTTGTAAAAAGGATCTGAAACAATGGAATCGAAATTCTTTGAATTAGCTGTTTGGATTATTCTGGCTGTCGGAACAAGTCTTTTTTTGATCTGGCCCTTTTTGAAAGATTCGAATAAATAATTCTCACTCAATGAATAGAACGACAGATATTTCACAGCCTATTTTATCCGTTTCCGGTATTCGAAAAAAATTCGGTCCGAGGACGGTTTTAAAATCGATTTCACTGGACCTGAAACCGGGTGATTGTACAGTTCTTCAGGGTGATAACGGAGTCGGTAAAAGCACTCTGCTGAAAATTCTCGCCGGAACATTGAAACCCGATGAGTTCGATTTTATTCGGATAAACGGAGAAGATTCGTATAATTCTCCTTCTTATCGAAAAATGATCGGTTCAGTTAACCATCAATTGATGGCATACGGCGACTTGGATGCGCTTGATAACCTGCGATTTACCGCGGGGCTGTACGGTATCAAAACAAATCATCAAACGATCCTCGAGCTTTTGGATCGATTTGACTTAAGCGCCAGAGTTCACGATCCGGTACGGACTTATTCACGCGGGATGCAGCAACGGCTTTCCATCTGCAAAGCTCTCTTGATCCGGCCGATTTTATTTTTAATGGATGAACCGTATACCGGGTTGGATCAAAAAAGTCGAACCATGCTGAATGAGGTCATACTTGAGCAGAAATCCTTATCCAAAGCGATTCTGATTACCTCCCATGAACCGGAGACACTAAAGAGCCTGGCAACAAATTTTATAAAACTTGAAAAAGGGATCCTTATACAGGAAAATTCATGAAAAGCACTTTCCAGACGATCCGGGCATTAATCCGCAAAGACATGCAAATCGAAAGTCATACTCGGGAAATATTTACCGTGATGCTTGTTTTCGCCTTATCGATCCTTTTCATCTTAAATTTTGCGCTTGAACAAAATGTAAAAATTCGTACCGGCAGTGCCGCCGGGCTCATTTGGATTATTCTGATTCTTGCCGGACAACTCGGATTAAATCAAATTATGGGAATCGAAAAACAGGGGAATATGATCGAAGCCTTGTTGGCTTCACCGGTCCCCCGTTCCGCTATCTATCTGAGTAAAACGATTTCCGCTTTTGTCTTTATGTTCCTCATGGCATTGATTATTCATCCGCTTTATTGTATTTTCTATAATGTCCCGATGATCTCTCCCGACTTCATCTTGGTTTCCGCTTTTGGTTGCTGGGGATATGCAGCCTTAGGTGTATTGATTTCGGCAATGACAATTCAAACCAGAACAAGAGACATCCTTTTGCCCGTTCTGTTCTATCCTCTGATCATTCCATTGGTTGTAACGACCGTTAAGGTGACCGGATCGATTCTTTCCGGAGAGAATTTTTCCTCTCTTTTATCTTCTTTATATCAAATTTTAGCATTCGATGTTATTTTTACGGCAAGCGGCATTCTGGGTTTTGATGCAAATTCCAAAAAAGCTCAAAATTCTCGATTGGTTTTCTTTCTTTCTGATTCTTTTCACTTGTTGGCTTATTTTTTATCAAACGCCCGTGGAAATGAACATGGGACTCGTTCAAAAAATATTCTATTTCCATGTTGCATATGCTTGGATCGGAATGGTCAGCTTTCTGGTAGCGGCGATCAGTGCGATTATTTTTTTGCGAAAAGGCCTTTTCATCTATGATGCGGTGACCGAATCCGCCGTCGAAATCGGACTGGTTTTCACATTGATAGCGATCATCACAGGATCCATCTGGGCGCGACCCATTTGGAATACCTGGTGGACATGGGATCCGCGCTTGACGACAACCAGTATCATGGCACTTATTTATGCCGGTTATCTTTTTTTGCGCGGCTCGTTGGATAATCCCGAAAAAAGGAGAAAAATCACTTCCATATACAGCATTATCGGATGTCTGAGCGTGCCGTTAACCTTCTTTTCGATTCGCGGAGTCCGGTCCATTCATCCGGTCGTGTTCGGAGGAGATACGCCCGACTTCAATATGGATTCGCAAATGCTTCGAACGATGTTGATTGCGATAGCCGTTTTTTCAATTTTTTATATTGCGGTCATGTGGCATCGAATCCGCTTGGCGGAACTGAAAGAAGAAATCGAGCAATTAAAATTAACCTCGGAGGAAGATCATGACTGAAATTCCCAATACGCTAAACTATATGATTGCCGGATTTCTTGTCGTTGTTATCGGAACATTGATATATATCGGTTCATTAATCGTAAGGTGGAAAAAATATAGTAAGCTTAAGGTTGAACTTGAAAATCTGTTAGATCATTCAAAGAAACAACAAAAAGGAAATTAATCGGCTATGCGAAGCGAAAGCAGCAAAAAAGTTCTTTTTGTAAGCGGAATTTTTCTGATCGCATTTATTTTACGTTTTGCTTCCCTCGGAACAATTCCTTTGTCCGAGGATGAAGCGATTTTGGCATTACAAGCTAAGTCACTGGCTTCGGGAATTCCAAATTACGGCATTGCACAGCCCCTTTATGTTTTAATAACCGCATTTATTTTCAAATTCTTCGGTCCGACGGACTTTACTGCTCGTTTATTTCCGGCGTTGATGGGAATTTTTCTTGTTTCGATTCCTTTCTTCTTTTCTGAAAAAATAAGCCAAAAGAAGAAATACCTGTTTGCTTTCTGCTTAGCTATCGACCCCGCTTTGGTTGCCTGGTCCCGGCAAGCGGATTCTTTGATCCCGCTGATATGCCTGATTGCATTAGCAATTATATTATTCCGAAGAGGTTCGGAAAAAACAGCCGTTGCTTTGGCAGCGCTTTCTTTTCTCGGCGGAGAACGCTTTTTCCCGTTTCTGGCAGCTGCGGGAATCATTTTTGCGTTGATTTATTGGGTAAATAGATATTTTTTGAAATTGGATTTCAAGCGATCGGAAGAGACAAGGAAACAAGTTAACAAACAGAATTTATTGATTTTTCTGTCGGTTCTCATCGTTGCGGGGATGGGGCTCTTAGCTTTTCCGGAAGGGATCAACGGCATTGGGAACGGAATAATCAACGGCTTCAAAATCAATGTCAATCACGATTTTCGATCGGTCGGTTTTGTTCCGTTGCTGATCGCCTTTTTTGTTTATGAAGGCTCCGCGGTCCTGCTTTTTCTTATTAAATACATCAAGAGTATTTCGAAAAAAGAGAAACCACAGGTTATCGCAATGTCATGCATGATTTTATTTGCTGCGATCCTTTCGATTTTTAATCAAGGGATTCTGATTATTCCTTGGATTAGCCTTCCTCTATGGTTTTTTTCAACGGATGTCATTTTATCGTTCAGACCCATTAAGAAGACTGAAATCGATCTGCCGATGGCGATTGCAATTTTAATCCCGCCGATTTTGTCCTTCTTCTTATTGCTCCGTTTGAGTGAAATGCTTAGAATGGGTGACCTGTCGTTACCGTTACAATTTACCTGGCAAAATCAGGCAGTCTCTACACCGTTTAGTCGACTGGCAGCTTATCTCTTGATTATTGTTATTTGCATAATCATTTTTGCCGTTTTACTCCCTATGTTGCTTGATTATTTCAGCCCCGGGAAAATAAAAAAAGGAATGTTATACGGTTGTCTATCGGTTTTGCTTGTCTGTACGTTCGGAAGTTCTTGGAAAGCTGCGGGATTCAGCAATACCAAAGATGATCCCTTTCTTCATACTTCCGCTTCAAGGCATGAATTGATCTTGGGAAACCAAATTGTTCAAATAGAGAATCAAATAATTCCGATAATTCAGGAAATCGGTTGGAAAGCTACCGGATTTATTCATCAAGCATCCGGAATTATTTTGGTCGATAACGATCCGATGCTGCGATGGACGTTGCAATATTATCCTGATGTCGTTTTTACAGACGTTCTGGATATCCGTACAAATTCTCCGTCTTTTGTGATTACCGAAGGATCTGAGTATGAACCTCTGTGGGCTTCATATGTCGGGCTGGTATCCGATTGGAAGACTACCGATCATTGGGAAATGTATCGAACAAATGATTGGCTTTCCTGGATCATTTATCGGAAGCCTGTAATTTCCGGCCAAAAACTTGTTATATGGCAACAAAGCCGTTTTTTGACAAAGACAAATCTTGAATGAAAAGAGACACCTGCTTTAATGAAAAAGCCTCTCCAAATTGCTATTGACGGACCGGCCGCTTCCGGAAAATCAACAGTCGGGAAGAAAATTGCCGAGAATTTGAATTACCTTTTTTTTGACACCGGTTTGATGTATCGAGTGGCAACTTACGCGGTTCTGGAACAGCAATGCCCGCTCGATGACGAAGGGAAATTAGCAGACATCATTTCACTTGCGGATATTCAACTTCAAAATAACTCGCAGACAGGTGAAACGGATGTTTTGCTGGACGGAAAGGCAATAACCGATCTTCTCCATTTACCTCAAGTCGATGCAAATGTTTCTCTGATTGCCGCCATTCCCGCCGTCAGAAAATTATTGACCGCTCAACAGAGGAAAATTGCTCTTCAAGGCAAAATCGTTATAGCCGGGCGGGATATCGGAACCGTTGTTTTACCCGAAGCGCCGCTGAAGATTTTTCTGCTCGCTTCCGCTGAAAAACGGGCGGAACGGCGATACCTGGAAAATCTCAGGAACGGTATCCCGTCGGATTACGATGAAATTCTGTATAATATTAAACAACGAGATCAAATCGATTCTAACCGTAACGTCGCACCGCTTAAACCGGCTGAAGATGCGATTCTCATCGACACCGATTCGTTGACGCAGAACCAGGTTGCCGATAAGATAATGTCATTGATTGATCAATAGAATATTTAAAATAGATATCTCGAAGACTGGAAAAGGAATTTGGACCAGAAAACAGATAATAAAATCAAAACAATTCTTTTGACCGTTCAAATCCTGAAGCCGGCCACCATCCGTTTAATATTAAATGAAAATGCCGGCCAAATGGAGAATGAAGAGCTGAAAACTTGGTTTCGCGGGCATAACAGTACTTCTCTTCAGGAAGCAGATGTCCAATTCTATCAAATCATGAAAAACCAGTCCCGCATTGTCATTCCCTCGATCAATCAGTCGCGGCTGTTAGCCGGATTGGGGATGGAAGATTCGGGTGCGATTATTTTGCCGGTTCGAACGGATTTCGGTTACTGCGGTTGTTTTTGGGGATGTTTTCCCGAAACCTCTTTCGATGATACCTTAATCGAAACTTTTGCAAATTTCAACGATTGGGTCATCGAAGTCATCGGAAATACCCAGAAGAATGATTTTGGTGTGGAAGCGATCGCCAAACGCTATGCAGATTTTTTGGATCAACAAAAAACGCCTGCTTTAATTGTCATCTATCCGGATCAAATCAGCTTTTCCAACCCTTCGTTTGAAGCGATGAGCACAAAAGAAAATGTGCTTCAAATGATCCGGAAAAATATTTCGGTCGATTCCTCCTTTATGGAACTGGTGGATTTGTATCATTGCCGCATTCGCGATGTCAACTTTCCCGGCGGGAAAACGGGTAGAACTGGAATATTTCTCATTACTGGTCGAGAAAGCCGGCGGGAACTTGGAATTGCTTGATAAAGCCGGAAATATGTCGTTGATACAATTTAACTATAAGGAAAAAGCGGAAGCGCAGTTAAAACGCCTCAATACACTAATTCGGTATGAACAAAAGCATTATAAAAACTTTTTAAATTCACGCGAAGGATCTTTTGAAATTATCAACATCGGTGACTTGGTAAAAGATGTTGTTTTTGATTTAATTTCCGTGGCCAAAAAGAAAAACCTTGATATCAATTACGACTCCGAAAAAGTAGATAACAGCCAGACGCAAAGCGGAAAAGTTATCGGAGATCCCTGGCTGCTTTCCCTTTCGATTTTTAATTTATTATCCAACGCGATTCGTTATTCCAAACCCGACAGCAAATCGATCCAAGTGGATTTGACCTATCAAGTGGATTCATGGATTCTGCGAATTCAGGATTTCGGAATCGGTATTTCTCCGTTGGATGTTGAAAAAATTCTCAGTGATACACCGGATCGATCACCCGCACAAGATACCCAGGCGGTTCACGGTTTGGATTTCGTAAAATATGTAGTAAAATTACACCGTGGGAGATTTAATCTGGAAAGTAAATTAGGAAAAGGTTCGACTTTCACCCTGGATATCCCATATTATTGAGAACATTCTTGTCACATTTTTCAAAAAGCCGCTTAAATATAGCGGAGGAATCTTTCTGTTGTGTTATAATGATAAATCGGCTTTAATGCATTTAAAGCCGAATGAGCTTTTAATAACTCCTTTTATGCATAGAGAAAAAAGAAGCTATGCATTGAATGTCTTAATGAATGGGAAACACTCAAACTCTCGGGAGGAAAATTCGTGGAAACTAAAGGTTTGGTTGCATTAGGAATCAGTCTCGCTTCACCTGAAACAATTCGGTCATGGTCTTACGGTGAAGTTTTAAAGCCCGAAACAATAAACTATCGACGTCTTCGACCGGAAAAGGACGGATTGTTTTGTGAAGCTATTTTTGGCCCGACGCGTGACTGGCAATGCTATTGTGGGAAATATAAAAATCCACGTTATAAAGGAATCATCTGTGATAAATGCGGCGTTGAAGTAACTCGTTCTTCTGTTCGGCGGGAACGACTCGGCCATATCGAGTTGGCTACCCCGATCGCTCACATCTGGTATACCCGGAGAATTCCTTCATACTTGGGATTACTTTTGGACATTTCAAGAAGAAATCTGGATCGTGTTCTTTATTTTGCGCAATATATCGTCACTTATGTCGACGAAGATGCCCGGCAGAAGGCATTGAATCGGCTTGAGGATGAAATCAGTGTGTCTGAGAAGGAAGTCGCTCAGGAAGTCAATCAGAAAATTCTCGGTGTAAAAGCGAATCGCGATAAGATGCTCGCCCAAATTCAGGAACAACGGGATGCTTTGTTGGCAAAAACGGACGAGATGATTGCTCAAAAGCTGGATCCGGTAATGAAAGAAGGCCAGCGCTTGGAAGCGGAATTACAGGAGAAAATCGGTCAAGTTATCAACTCGGATTTGGTTTTTTCATCCACCGGTACCGCTATCGCTTCCGCCGGCGAAACGATTTCCAACCAGCATATTTCTCTTGTTCAAAAAACGGTAAAAGAAAAATTGGATGAAATCGAAAATGATTTCAAAGGACAACTGCAACGTGATATCGAGCGGTTGGACATGGACAAACAGCAGGTTCGCGCCGAAGCGGAAGAGCAGATGGAAGCCCTTCGCAATCAGCTCGCGGATGAATCAGCCGAGTCACAAAATCAAAACTCGAAAATGCGAGATGAGCTTCAGGAATTACAACCGTTAACTTTCATGAGTGAAACTTCATATCGTGAACTCAAAAGCCGCTGGGGGAATGTTTTTCGGGCGGATATGGGCGCGGAAGCGTTTTACGATATTTTGAAACGGTTGGATTTAGATCAACTTTCAAAAGATTTATGGAACGAAGTTCGAACAACCAAGAGTAAACAAAAACGCAAGAAAGC
>JALHEL010000106.1 GCA_022837205.1 Leptolinea sp. | reverse complement strand
TCGGGGGATTCGGTTTCATTGTTATCGGCATTTTATGTTATCTGAATATTGAAAAAGCGAAGCCTTTACAATCCTGATATCAATTTGGTTCGTTTCTTGCACCATTATTCTACGAAGGCAATCAGCTTATTTTGAATAGAAGCTGACTGGAGATTGTATACGAAGCAGCTCGATCCTGACTGCTTGGATTGTATAACACTTTGTATTATTTATATGCCGGAGGCAATAATGATGAAAAACAAAAAACAACTTTTCGTTCTTATGATATTGGTTGCGATGTTTGCAATTGGTATCGCAACAGTTCAAGCGGAAGGGATTGAACCCTATCCTTCTTACACTATTACCAGTGTAACAGTCGATCAAAGTGTCAGCATTTTAACCCTTAATTTCCCTGCTGACACCGAGTTCATTGTCCGCATGAAAGACTTAAATTCAGTCAGCGATTATATTGACGTCGCAAAATTCAACACTCAATCCGGGGGCAGTTTTACAGCCACATTTCCTATTCCCGCGGAACTGGTCGGGAAGAAAAGCATCGGTATGCTGCTGAGCAACAATAACGGAATTGAAATTCCCAGCACATTCAGCAACGAAGCCATGACGGAAACTGTTGCGACAGTTTGCGATTACAGTGTTCTTCCTTCCTTCACAATCGACAGCGTCGTTAAAGGAAAGAGCATCACTGTCACCACCGGTACCTTCCCCGCCAATCAGTCCTTCACGGTAAAAATGGGTTATTATGCTGCCGGAGCTCCCGCTGCGCACCATCATTGCGGCGGACACGAATGCCCCACCTCCGATCCTTGGGATCCATGGATGGATGTCGATGGGACTCCGGAACCGGATATGTACCCGATTCCCGATCCATCTTTTTCTTGGATGTTCGGACCGATGGTCCCGGGTTGCGGAACAAGCGGCTGTGTTAATTTCCATCTTGGCGGCGCGACACCGCACGCCGGTTTGATCCCGACTTATTTCGTCGGATTCGAAGTCGGTACCTACGATTCCGCCGACGGTTCACCGCAGACTGTTTCCTATGACATTCCGGAAGAGTTGAAAGGGTACAGCCCGATCATCGTCAGATTCGAAGACAAGGGTTCCTGCGGATTTTACGGTTATAACTATTTCTGGAATGCGGACTTTCCGGTTACATCAACCGATTCTGTGCCGGAAGTTCAAATCGAAGCCGTCAGCCAACAATAATCCGAAAATCAATTTCCGAGATTCGGGATATCATAAAAAAAGTCTGCGGAACCTACAAAAAGGTTCGCAGACTTTTATTTTGTTTTAGAATAGAATGGTTAATTTAAGTCGGATGACGGAAAACCCAAAGGAGGAAACCGCAATTTCATGAGCGATGAAATCGTGCAAACAAAATTGGAAAACGGTCTGACCGTTTTATTAAAAGAAATTCACAGTGCTCCGATTATCAGCCATTGGATCTGGTATCGTGTCGGATCGCGAAACGAAGTCCCCGGAAAAACGGGAATCTCTCATTGGGTGGAGCATATGCAGTTTAAAGGGACCGCCAAATATCCAGCAGGTGTGCTGGACCAGGCAATTTCGCGCGGCGGAGGCATCTGGAATGCATTCACCTACCTGGATTGGACGGCTTTCTTTTCAACCATGCCGAAGGATAAAATCGCTTTACCGATTGATCTTGAAGCCGATCGTATGCAAAACAGCCTGTTCCTGCCGGAAGAAGTGGAATCGGAACGCACCGTTATCCTTTCCGAACGCGAAGGATCGGAAAATGAACCGCTTTTCCGATTAAATGAAGCGATAGACAAGGCTGCATTTGATCGTCATCCTTATCGTTTTGAGATCATCGGAGAAAAATCCGATTTGTTAACTCTTACTCGGGATGATCTTTATACGCATTACCGGCAATTTTATGCTCCGGGGAATGCGGTCTTGACAATGGCCGGCGATTTCGATGCGAACGAAATGTTGGATCGATTGGCCGCCGTATATCAATCCGTTTCAGCCAGACCCATTCCCACGGTGACGATCCAACCCGAAAAAGCCATTCCCGAGGAACGGCACGTCGAACTCTCGGGACCCGGGGATACAACCTATCTTCGCATCGTATGGCGGGCACCGGCAGGCAGAGATCCGGATATCTTTCCGTTGGCTGTGTTGGACAGTATTCTGACCGGTCCCAGCAGTCTGAATATGTTCGGAAGCGGATCGATTTCAAATAAAACCAGCCGCTTATATCAACCCTTAATCGATCGACAGATTGCCGTCGCATTCAGCGGAGATTACAATGCCACGATCGATCCTTACCTTTATATGATGACCGTTATTATGCATCCGGATCATGATCCTCAGGAAGCTGTTCGGATAATTGACGAAGAAATAAGTCGGATTCAATCCGGAGATATCAGCGAGCAAGAATTAAAAAAAGCGGTAAAACAAGCCCGTGCGTTATTCGCTTACGGATCGGAAAACATCACCAATCAAGCCTATTGGATGGGTTATACGGAAATGTTCTCTTCTTATTCCTGGTTTACGGAATTCGTATCGTCTTTGAATAAGGTGACTGTTTCGGATGTCGCCAAATCGGCTTCAACCTATCTCAACTCGGCTCATCGGGTGATCGGGATTTATCGCCCTTACCCGGAAGAAAGTGAGGAATCATGAAAAATATCCAATCAATTCCGGGGAGTGACGACATTCTGCGAATAGAACTTCCAAATCAGATCGTACTCCTTGCCAGAGAAAACAGCCTCAGCCCATCCGTTGTGATCAACGGATACCTTCCCGGCGGATCCGTTCTGGATCCGGTCGATCGAAGCGGTTTGGCAATTTTTCTGTCTCTCGCATTGATGCGCGGAACCGAAACAAATAGTTTTGAACAGATTTTCCGCAAGTTGGAAGATAACGGTGCATCTTTGGGTTTCAACGCCGGCTTCCATTCTTTCAGTTTCGCGGGACAATCCTTGGCGGAAGATTTGCCGGCCATGCTTGACTTACTCAATGATATTTTACGCCACCCAATATTTCCGGAAAATCACCTGACCCAAATCCGTGACCAAATGCTGACCGCTTTGGCAATCCGTTCACAGGATACCGCTGAAATGGCAAATGTCGCCTTTGACCAAGCTTTATTCGGTTCCCATCCATACGGGCGAGATAAACTGGGGACACCGGAAAGCGTGCAATCCGTTTCACGATCTGATTTGGTACGTCACCATGCTCAGTATTTCAAGCCACAAGGAATGGTTATCAGCATCGTAGGCGGAATCGAACCCGAGAAGGCGGCGGATTTGATTCGGAAATATTTTTCGGATTGGGAAGCGGGACCTCAGGCCATTCCAAATTTGCCGGATTTTCCGAAAGTCACAAAACCCGAAAAAGGAAGCGCCACACACATTGAGATTCCGGAAAAGAGTCAATTGGATCTGGTGATCGGCAGCATCGCACCGGAGCGAAAATCTCCGCAGTATCAGCCGGCTCGCTTGGGAAATTGCATTTTGGGAGAATTCGGAATGATGGGGCGTATCGGAAGAGTTGTCCGTGATGAAAATGGGTTGGCATATTATGCCGGTTCCGATGTAAATTGTTTGCCGTTAGGCGGGTCCTGGGAAATTTCCGCCGGAATCAATCCGGAAAATCTCGATCGAACCGTCGATCTGATTCGTTCCGAAATTCAAAAATTTGTCAGCACACCGGTTGAACCGAATGAATTATCCGATGTTCAGTCATACTACTTAGGAAGAATGCCCCTGCAATTGGAGAGCAACGCCGGAATCGCAAACGAACTGCTGTCGATCGAACGATATCAGTTGGGACTCGATTATTTACGCCGGTACGGAGACATCATCCGGGCGGTAACACGGGAACAGATTCTCGAAACCGCCGCGACTTATCTGGATCCGGATCGACTTACTTTGGCAACGGCCGGGACTTTACGGCGAAAAGCATGACAACGATTCTGCGATCCGGAATCGATCTGATCGAAATCGAACGGATTGAGAAATTAAAACCGGAGATAAAAGCTCGTTTTTTACAAAGAGTCTACACCTCGGCGGAGCTGGATTTATGCGGGGATCGCGATGAACGATTGGCGGGGCGATTTGCCTGTAAAGAAGCCGTTTCCAAAGCGCTCGGTACCGGCATCGGAACCGTTCATTGGCAGGAGATTGAAATTTTGACAAATGATCAACAAATGCCGATTTTATACTTATACGGCAACGCAGCCGCTTTGGCAAAATCTCTGGGATTGTCAATTTGGTCTGTAAGTATCAGTCATGTCAAAAACTATGCCGTGGCAATAGCGATCGCTTCCGATTGAATCGACAAAATCCGCAAGATTTTTATTTCATTCATCATATAATGAATGGATGACGATAAAAATTTTAGCGCTTTCGGATGTGGAAACCGGCTTGATATACAGCGAACGTTCCGATGAATACTTCCCCGCTGTGGATTTAATCGTCAGTTGTGGGGATTTACCGATGAGCTATCTGGACTACGCAGCCACAACATTAAACGCCCCGCTGTATTTTGTATTAGGCAATCATAACAGCTTGATTCCGGTCAGTAAAACCTCCAATTACCCTTATAATTCCAGCGGATATAACCTTCATTGTTCCAATTACTTTTATGAAAAGCGCTTATTGATTGCCGGTGTCGAGGGATCGGTGAAATACAACAACGGTCCGCAACAATATTCTCAGAGCGAAATGTGGACAAATGTATTTTCATTGGTACCGGCTCTTTTAAGAAATAAACTGCTTCATGGGAGATATCTTGATCTATTCGTATCTCATGCCCCGCCTTGGCAGATTCACGATCAGCAAGACTTGCCGCATAACGGAATTCGTGCATTTCGTTGGTTGGATAAAGTATTTAAACCGAAAATTCATTTGCATGGGCACATCCATGTTTATCGATCCGACACGGTCCGGGAAACTGTTTATTACAACACCAAAGTCATCAATTGTTACGGTTATCGTGAAATTTTCTTTGATGAACCGACGGATAATCTGCCGAAGGAATCATAGCAAAAATTAAAGTTGTAATTTTTTTACAAGGATGAGTTAAACTTTTCGCATGCGAATCAATAAATTGAGAGATAAATTGTTAGTGCTGTTTGGCATCGGATGTATTTTCGTCTTCCTTTTTGCTTCTTGCAGCATACTCACAGGTTTACAGGAAGTGGATCCTCAAAGTGCGACATTAACAGCTTTGGTAACACCCACTTCCGTCCAGCCGACACTTGATCTGAAAGGGAATAAGGTACTGGAAGATCGTTCCTGTTTAATATTCGACAGTCCCAGCATATCCACTTTCGCAGATGCCGAGGACGGAGGAATTTTTGCCTGGGCGGGAAATAAGAATTTGCTTGCTTTCGTTGTTCCGGAAAACCGCTATTGGGCATGGTTTTCCGGAGATGCGGAAATCGTGGATTTTGAAAAAGATTATAAGAACCCGACCGTTATGAATACCACCGGGCTGAAAGTTTTCGGAGATTTCGCATTTAACCCAAGTGCCACCAAAATCGCCTTTGTCGTTTTGCGTACCTCGGAGAAGATTTATACCGTAGTGGTAGCGACGCTTTCGTCAAACCTCCAGACGACCATTGACTTATTTACCGATACATCGGCTCGTACGGATAATTACAGCAGCTCGAAATCGGTCATCCAATGGGAAAATGATGATGAAGTTACCGTTACGACCAGTTGCGGCATCGATTGCGATCAAATTTATCGGATCAATACGGTGACCGGCACAACCCGATTGATCGATGAAGTCCGGAAAAAAGGGCACACCGGCAGAGATTTTCCGCAAAACGTTCCGGAATATGACGAACGTGAATATCCGGCAATGAACCAACCTAACTGGTCACCGGATTTAAGTATGGTGTTTTATACGGATGATCAAAATAAGACTTGGATTTTAAATGATAAAACCAAAGAACAATTCGAACTTCCGATTACCGCCGACAAAGTCCTCCAGACTGCCTGGTCCCATGACGCTCAATTCATTGCCATCCGTTTTGCCGAAAACTTATCCGTATATAAAGTGAATTGTAAATAAACGACGAAATTGAAAAAGATTCAAATTTTCGGGAAAACGTTAAAAATCTCTTGGGCGATCGAGGACGCGTTTCTTATTTTTTGGTGAAAAAAAGTTCGGATGAAAATCTCTTCCGTGATTCGATGCAAAATATGTTACAAAATTCCTTTATTTCAGGAAAGAAGTAATCGGATGACTTGTCAAATCATTTATTAATATGTTACGATAACGTTGTGCAAGGGGTTCCTAATGAGGGGGCGTGGCGGGAACTACAGCAGCTCTTTTTCGAAAGGGTCTGCATTTTAAGAAGTGTCAGCCATCTGTAAAGATGGCTGATTTTTTTATTGATTTTCATAAACTACTTTCGCCAAAAACCGCTGTGATTGAC
>JALHEL010000561.1 GCA_022837205.1 Leptolinea sp. | reverse complement strand
ACGATTTCCGGAATCTGGAAATCCTGGGCAAGTACCGGGACGACAGCAAGCAGTAAAGCTGTCAATACGAATAATATAGATACTTTTCGAGACATTTTTTCTCCTTTACAGAAATATAGTTTGATTCTTCCAACATAGAGACTGTATGAACAACACTATTTATATTATAAAGTATTTAGGTTCCGAAACCGCAAAACTTAAGATGACTGAATGAGAAAATTCCATCAAGCGGAATTCTCTCCTCGTAAACCATGAATAGTATTTCAGTCTCATAATCTGATTATATAAAATGACCTCAAAAAAAGCAACCAATTATGTGTAATTCGTCTTATTTTAAATATGCTATTTGCAAATAAAATATTAAATTATTCAGGAGTTTGTCGGGGAAATATGTATGCACAATTAATACTTATTAATTAAGTATTAACGAAACAGAAACAGTTGCTTCCTTATTGACAATAAATTGCGGGGGAATCGTTCCATGAACAAGGCAAAATACTATTCTTCATATCTTGATATTAATTTAGATGCCATCCAACATAACTGTCGAATTTGCGCAGATAAGTTCAGGGTTCCGATTATGGCAGTTGTGAAAGCGGATGCTTATGGATTCGGTGCATTGCCGGTAGCGAAAGCTTGTGCCGAGGCGGGTGTTGAATCTTTTGCGGTCGCCAGAATTCAAGAAGGAATCGAATTGAGGGAAGGCGGCATTCGGCAGGATATTCTGGTATTCTCCCTCCAAGATGAAGATGAAATTCGGGCCGCTACCCGTTATGGGTTGACGATTTCTCTCAACCGTTTCGATCAGATTGAATCACTTGCGAAAATTCAAAGAGAATTGGGTATTTCTCCGAAAACTCATTTAAAAATTGATACGGGTATGAGTCGTTTCGGCTTTTTACCGGAAGAATTGCCGGAATTAATTCGAATTTTAAGAGAAAATCAGATCAGTGAAATCGAGGGAATATACAGCCATTACGCCAATATCGACGATGACCCAAAGGATCCGTTAAATACGATTCAAAAACAACGTTTTGATTGCGCATTGAGACGAATAAACCAAGTAGGATTTCACCCTTCCCGGATTCATTTTACCAATTCGGCTGCGGCATTCAACAATCCCGATTCCCGTTACACAATGGTTCGCCTCGGAAACGGATTGCTCGGAGTGAATCCGTTTTACTATGGAGAAGCTCCGGATTTTCTTATGAAAGCATTATCCTGGAAAAGTCGATTAATTTCCGTGAGGCGAATTCCGGCAGGGCATGGAGTCGGATACGCACAACATACTTTTCTTTCTGAAGATGCGCTGATCGGCGTTGTTCCGGTCGGGTACGGGGACGGATATCACCAGGCTGACGGGAACAAAATGTTGATACGCGGACAGTGGGTCCCCGTAATCGGTCGTGTCTGTGCCGATGTC
>JALHEL010000105.1 GCA_022837205.1 Leptolinea sp. | reverse complement strand
GAACCGGCCGCCGAAATGCTCCCCGGTTATAAAAAAGCCAAGCCGATGGTCTTTGCCGGAATTTATCCCGTTGAGGGAGAAGATTATGACGATTTACGAAATGCGCTGGAAAAGCTTCAACTAAATGATGCGTCGTTAGATTTTCAGCCGGAGACCTCGCAGGCTCTCAATTTTGGCTTTCGTTGCGGTTTTTTGGGCTTGTTTCATATGGAAATTGTGCAGGAACGATTGGAACGGGAGTACGATCTTGATATTGTCGTCACCGCTCCTTCGGTGGAATATCAGGTGGAATTATTAAACGGAACGGTTATTACGATTGATTCCCCCGTTCAATTACCGGATGAGTCAACCATAAAAGAAATTCGGGAACCGTGGATGAAGCTTGAGATCTTTTCTCCGGTGGAATTTTACGGCACGATTATGGATTTGGCTCGAAAAAGACGCGGCATATTTGTCAGTGAAGAATATCCGGCTCCCGATCGTGTGCAGATGAATTTTGAAATCCCTTTGGCTGAATTAATCGTAAATTTTTTTGATGAACTGAAATCCCGAACTCGGGGTTACGCTTCGATGGATTATCAAATGTATGAATACAGACCGGGAAATTTAGTCAAAGTGGAAGTTTTGGTGGGCGGAGAACCGGTGGATGCGCTTGCGACGATCGTCCATAAAGAAGATGCTTACCACAAAGGGCAGTTGCTGGTCACGAAATTAAAGTCATTAATACCGCGGCAAATGTTTGATGTGGCGATTCAGGCAAGTGCTTCCGGCAGGATTATTTCGCGGGCGAATGTCAAAGCGCTGCGAAAGGATGTATTGGCAAAATGCTACGGGGGGGATATTACCCGTAAAAGAAAATTGTTGGAAAAACAGAAGCGCGGGAAAAAACGGATGAAGATGGTGGGGAACGTTGAAATCCCACAGGAAGCATTTATGGCGATATTACAGTTGGATGAGGAATAAAGTCAATGAGCGATCAACCCGATACGAAAAAATCCGGTATTTGGAAACAGATGCTGCCGGGAATCCTGATCAGTGTTGTAATAATCCTTATATTGGTCTTTGTCGTTGATTTCGGTGATTTGATCGCTTCTTTCAGAAACGTTTCCGTCCGATTAATCATGATCGTATTCGCCTTGCAATCCGTGGCTTTTATTTTCCGAGCCTTAGCTTGGCGGGTCACCTTGGAAGGCATTCCAACCTGGGCTCAATGTTTTTGGACGGTTACAGAAGGCTATTTGCTCAATCTGTTGCCTTTGAGATTAGGGGAAATTGGTCGGGCTGTCATCATGGGAGGGGTTATTCATCGCAGTCCCTTTTTTGTTTTTTCAACCGTTCTTTTAGAAAGATTGTTTGATGTCATCATCACTTTGATTATGCTTCTTGCGACCATACCGTTGGTTTCCGGTGCCGATTTTTCACCGAATTTATATTATGTTTTGATTTCGATATTTTTGATCGGTTTGGTTCTTTTGTTTTTAATCGCCAAGAATCAGGAAAACTTTGTCAAACGGTTGGGAAAAATCATCAAATCGGAATCAAAATTCGGCCGATTTTTATATCCGAAATTGCAGTCGCTTTTAAACGGATTGAGTGTGTTGGCACAGCCGAAGAAATTTATCATCTGGCTTTTTTGGATTCTGATGACTTGGGTTTGCTGGATTGCGACCATGTTGGTATGTATGCACGCCTTTTTCCCGAATCTTCCCGTATGGTCGTCTTTATTTGTCCAAAGTATTACGGCATTGGGAGGAGCTATCCCCTCCGCTCCCGCGGGATTGGGTGTCATCGAAGGCGCCTTCGTCGCCGCTTTAAGAATTTTCGGTATCAATCAATCCGAAGCACTCGGTTTCGGTATGTTTAATCATTCAATGGGGATCATCACCCCGGTTATTTGGGGTTTAATCGGCTTTGCGGTACAAGGGCAAAGTTTTTCACAGGTATTTTCAGGTTTACGAAAAGTGAACCTTTCTGAAGAGGATGCAAAAAATGACTAAAAAATATTTTATAACCGGAGGAGCCGGTTTTATCGGTTCCAATTTCGCGGCAGACTTATTAAGAAAGAATCGGGAAGTAACCATTTTTGATAATTTATCTCGAAGCGGATCACGGCATAATATCGCCTGGTTACGCAGTCAATTCGGTGCGGATTCCTTCCGTTTGATTCAGGGAGATGTCCGTGATGCGGATGCGTTGGAGAAAGCGGTAGGAAATGCAGATGTGGTAGCTCATTTTGCCGCGCAGGTAGCCGTTACCACCTCGGTGACCAACCCGCGCGAGGATTTTGAAATAAATGCGGCGGGGACTTTTAATTTGCTGGAAGCGGTGCGAAAATCAGGCAGACAGCCGGTCGTTTTATATACCTCCACCAATAAAGTCTACGGAGGGATGGAAAACGTAAGAGTCATCGAACGTGAGGAAGATTATGTTTATGAAGACTTTCCGATGGGCATTGCCGAAAGTCAGCCGTTGGATTTTCATTCTCCTTACGGTTGTTCGAAAGGGACCGGCGATCAATATGTGCGAGACTATTCACGCATCTATGATATTCCGACCGTCGTTTTTCGCCAAAGTGCGATTTACGGTCCGAGACAGTTCGGTATGGAAGATCAGGGATGGGTTTCTTGGTTTATCATCGCGGTTCTCCTGAAAAAACCAATAACAATTTATGGAAACGGGAAACAGGTTCGCGATCTGCTGTTTATCGATGACTTGGTCAGAGCATACCATGCGGCGATCGACGCACCGGAAACAACCGCCGGACAGATATTTAATATCGGCGGAGGGCCGAACAATGTGATTTCCGTATGGAAAGAATTCGGACCGATTTTGGAAGAGCTTTGCGGAGAGAAAATCCCGGTCAATTACAGCAATTGGCGACCCGGGGATCAAGTGATTTATGTATCGGATATCCGGAAAGCGGAACGCTTGCTAAATTGGCGACCCGAAGTCTCCGTTAAGGAAGGAATAACTCGTTTGTATCATTGGGCAGAGGAAAACCGGAACCTTTTCGCATGAAAATTCTGGTTGCGTTAACTTATTACACCCCTTATGTCAGCGGGTTAACCATATATGCCGATCGAATCGCGAGAGCATGGGCGAAACGCGGGCATGAAGTGACCGTTTTAACCTCCAGGCATGATTCGAAACTTCCGGAGGAAGAAATATTAGAGGGCGTGAGAGTAATTCGCGCTCCCATATTCATGCGTATCAGCAAAGGTGCCATTATGCCTGCTTTTTGGCGGCAAGCCGGAAAACTGGCGAAAGAATCGGATGTAGTCAATATTCATCTTCCGCAATTCGATGCCGGCTGGGTAGCTCGGCAGGCAAAGCGTCAGAAAACTTTTTCTGTTTTGACCTATCATTGCGATCTGCAAATGCCGGCCGGATTGATCAATCAGATTTCGAATCAAGCGGTATTACGGATGAATGATATCGCCGGTAAGAATTGTGATGCCATCGTCGCATATACCGAAGATTATGCAAATTATTCTTTTTTTCTGCCTAAGTATATGGAAAAAGTCAGAATTATTCCGCCGCCGGTTGAATTGCCTCAAGTGAACGAAGCGGAAGTCAAAGAATTTCGGATGAAACGGAATCCGGAAGATAAATCACCGCTGATCGGTATGGCATGCCGGTTTGCCGCGGATAAAGGCGTTGAAATTCTGTTGGATGCATTACCCAAAATATTGAATACATATCCGAATGCCTGCGTATTTTTTGCGGGTCCTTATGATAATGTTTTGGGGGAACGCGCTTATTATGAGCGTTTGAAACCGCGATTGGATGCGATGATTGCCGAAGGGCATTGGAAATTTTTGGGAAGTTTGCCGCCGAAAGAAATGGCAAAGTTTTATCAAATCATCGATTTATTGGCAATGCCCAGTCTGAATCGTACGGATGCTTTCGGGTTGGTACAGATTGAAGCGATGATGAACGGAAAACCGGTTGTTGCCTCCAATCTTCCCGGTATTCGTGTTCCGGTCACTCGACACGGAATGGGAAAAATTGCCGAAATCGGCAATGCGGAAGATCTGGCTCAAAAAATTGTCGAAGTTTTACAAGAGAAAAAAGATTATTCCGATAAAACAGAAGAAATTCGAAAGTATTATGAACCGGACAAAATTGCCGCAGCTTATGAGGATCTTTTCAGACAATATGGAATCGAATAAAGAAAAGGCATTAACCGATCAAAAAGATTATTTATGGATTCAAATTCGCGAACTTCCATACTTTCGCGGACTGTTACGTTCCGTCGAAGCGAAATTCTATCAGGATTTAGAGGTAAAAGCGCCGATTCTGGATTTGGGGTGCGGGGACGGTCATTTTGCTTCCAGGACGTTTGATTTTCAGATTGATGTCGGAATCGATCCTTGGAAAGGACCCTTATATGAAGCGGCGAAGACCGGCGCATATCGAAATGTCATCCGTTGCGAAGGTGCCGATATCCCGTTTCCCGACCGTTATTTTCAGACAATTATCAGTAATTCCGTATTGGAACACATACCGGAAGTAGATGCCGTGGTGATTGAAGCCGGCCGGGTCATCAAACCCGGCGGTACATTTATTTTTTGTGTTCCGAATCATCAATTTTTATCAAATTTATCTGTTTCCAATTTTTTTGATCGCATCCATATTCACTTTCTTGCGAATGCGTACCGTTCTTTTTTCAATAAAATATCCCGTCATCATCATTGCGATTCGCCTGAGGTCTGGCAAAAACGCTTGGATCAAGCCGGATTTGAATTGATTCGATATTGGCATTATTTTTCACCTGGAGCATTTCATACGTTGGAATGGGGGCATTATTTCGGATTACCTTCCTTGATTTGCCATTTCCTTACCGGGAAATGGATTTTATTTCCGACAAAGTGGAATCTTTGGCTGACCGAAAAGATTTGTCGAAGATGGTATGAAGAAGATGCCGAACAGCCGGACGGTGCTTATACTTTTTATATCGCCCGAAAACGGAGTTAATTTTTTATGGATGAAATGAGCGTTTTGGATTATTTGAAACTGAAACTCAAACCGCAGAATTGGCATCGCCCGATCTTGCCGGAAGAATCCGAGTTTCAAACAACCGAAACGGAGTTTGATGAAAAGCCTTTACGAAATCGAACAAACTTGATTTCGATTTTCGCCGATTCAATACAACGAGAGACTGTTTCTCATCCATTTTATAGGGTCAATTTATCATTCGCTGCCTTGATGACCGCAACCTTGCTTGCTCTCGTTGCGCAACTCTTTCTTGAGCCGATGATCGTTCATGGCAATCGGAATTATTTGCTTTCCGTTATTTTATATGGGTTCTCTGCGCTTATTTTGTTTATTTCGTTTTTTGTTCAAAAAAAATCCATCAAGGAAGAAAAAAGCGACCGGGAAAACCTTCTCCTTCGTGAAAAAGAAATATTAACCGCATCGTTATTTAATGAAACATTTTATCGATATTGGGCAGCTTTATCTTTCGGCTGCGCTTTCATTGCATTTATCTTATTCGGCAGTAATCGATTCAATTTTATTAATTTGACTTTTTGGTTTTTTTCCGTTCTTTTCGCTGTTTTCTCTTTAAAAGGGATTCCTTCCAAAGAAACGATCAAAAAACAGTTAATCAAGATCGGGAGTCGATTCAATCCGATTCAGATTCGATTATCCCCCTGGAATTTACTGTGTATTTTGGTTTTCGGACTCAGTGTTTGGTTTCGATTTCATCAATTAGATGCGGTTCCGGGTGATATGTTCAGCGATCATGCCGAAAAGCTTTACGACGTGATGGATGTGATGGACGGAAAACATTCCATCTTTTTTGTGAGAAATACCGGACGCGAAGCATTTCAATTTTATTGGACGGTACTGATCATCAAACTTTTCGGTACGGGAATCAGCTTTTTGAGTTTGAAAATCGGTACAGCGATAGCGGGCTTATTTATTTTGCCTTTTGTTTACCGGCTCGGTAAGAAAGTCGGAAACCGTTGGGTCGGATTGATTTCCATGTTTTTGTGCGGGAGCGCTTATTGGCTGAATGTTATCGGTCGAGTAGCGCTGCGATTTGCTTTTTACCCGATGTTTGCGGTACCGGCACTTTATTTTCTTATTCGCGGTTTGTCCGAAAAAAGAAGAAAAGATCTGGTTTACAGCGGAATTTTCCTCGGGATCGGCTTGCAGGGATACAGTGCGATGCGGATTGTTCCGTTAATATTTGTTGTGATCTTCCTGATTTATTGGTTCAAACTTCCCAAAAATTCCCGTTTGAATGCATTAAAAGCCTTTTTGATATTGACGGGATTTGCGATTCTTTTCTGCTTACCGCTAATTCGCATAGCAACGGTTTCTCCTGAAATGGTTTTTTATCGAACACTTACCAGACTCAGTGACGCAGAAACATCGATCAGTGCTTCACCTATCGCTATCTTTTTTTCAAATCTGTGGAAAGCA
>JALHEL010000560.1 GCA_022837205.1 Leptolinea sp. | reverse complement strand
AAATGTCTTTGGGTAATCGATTTTCCGTTGCTGGAAAAAGACGAAGAGTTGGGTCGGTTTTTCGCCAAGCACCATCCGTTTACCTCTCCAAAACCGGAAGATATCCCGTTGCTCGATTCAGATCCGGGAGCCGTTCGCGCCAACGCTTACGACCTGGTAATTAATGGGGTTGAAGTGGGTGGCGGCTCAATCCGCATTCACGATAGTGCGCTGCAAAAGAAGATGTTTTCCGTACTCGGATTCACCGAAGAACGCGCCCAGGAACAATTCGGCTTCCTGATGAACGCTTTCAAATACGGGGCGCCTCCACACGGCGGGATAGCCTTTGGCTTAGACAGGCTGGTCTCACTCTTTGCCGGGCTTGACAGCATTCGCGACTGTATTGCTTTTCCGAAAAACAATTCCGGACGGGATGTGATGATTGATGCCCCCTCGCGTGTTGAGCAAGAGCAACTGGATGAGCTGGGATTGATTATCAACGTGAATACGAAAAGCTAAAAAGCTGCCTTTCGGCAGCTTTCTCTTACTATCAGATCGAAAAACCTTCACTGTACTTTTTTGTGAGGTATTTTGTTGCTTCGGGGTCATCTACAAATGTTTGAGTTCTCGGATCCCATTTAATCGGACGATTTAACTCAATGGCAATATTCCCAAGGTTGCACGTTGTACACGTACTGTGCCCGATTTCTACCGGAACGATAGGATTTACGTTAGATTTTACCGCAAACCTACCCTGATGATACCCGTACATGTTGAACAGGAGTTCAACGCTTACGACGCAGGCCTCTCGAATGTGAGTGTTTCAGCCAAAAAAATCGAATTGAGGCAGTTTCTCAAATTGATACCCGAATATGCCCAATAAGAATTTCAGAGAGTGGATACATCAAGCCAAAGATCAGTTTATAAAGGAGATATTAGAATAAACAGGGCCTTCTGAAGAAAACCACAGTACCTGTCATCGAATGGAAATTTGATGATTATACCGTAATATCCCGATTCACAGCATGTCATGCGCCACCTGATTGAAATAGTCCATGGATTGTTTTATCCGGGGCAGGTTGTTCTCCCAGTCCGCTTCATATTCAATCGTGAAATACCCCTTGAAGTTTTGCCTTTT
>JALHEL010000559.1 GCA_022837205.1 Leptolinea sp. | reverse complement strand
AATATGTCGAATTTCGGAATTTTCAAAAATATCTCGGATTTTTTCACCGGGGTAGGTAATTCCTTTTTCGATCATTTTATATGCCGTAGTTCGCGCTAAGGCGGTTGTCCCGGTCAACAGAACGGTCGTTATTTTTTCCGGATCAAAATCCGATTCAGAGTATTCACCGGAAACGGCAAGCAAATCTCGATGGACATCATAATCCCGATCCCATGGGGCTGATGCTTGTTCCCCGATTGAAATTCGTTTCCAATTGGGCTGAAGATCATTTGTCGGGACGATGGCACATTCGGTGCTCTTTATTCGTTCCAATCTATTAGCGATTTCTTTTTGAGACCGAATTTTAATTAGTGCACTGTGTACGTTGCCGAATTTTATCGACAATCTGCCAAATGTCTCCTTAGTCATCGCAATCGAGGATACTTGTCCAGCGATCGGTACTCCGTTAGTCCAAATGTCGATAAATTCCTTTTCGGATATGGAATCAAAGTCTGTAAAAAAGGGGCATACAAATGAATAAATCATCTTATTTTCGGCATCGACAGATATCGAAGGGATTAAATAAATCAAAATTAAAATGATTAATCCGAAAACTTTCCTGTTTATTATTTCTTTTCCCGAAAAATTAATTGTTTTTCTTGATTTGGATCTCATCAAGTGGTTTTTTCGCAATAAAACACCTCTCTATTCCGATGAATTATATTTTTTGACAACAGAAAAATCATTGAATTGGTTATTTCAATGATTTTTTCTGTTTAATGCCAGATGAAATGGGTTACTTCGGTCAATTACAAAACACCGACCGCCTTTGCTCCTGCAGTAAATGCAATTACAAAATCGATAATGTCCTGTTCGGTATGAGCCGCACTGAGTTGTACACGAATTTCATCGCGACCCTTCGGTACGACCGGATAATTAATACTGGAGAGGAGATATCCTCGGCTATACATTTCGTCAATTATTTTTTTGGTCGTTCCAGGGTCACCGATTAAAACAGGTTGAATCGGATGAGACGAATCGGCGGCAAGGGTAAATCCGTTTTTCTTTAATTCGGTTTTCAGCAATGAAATATTTCGTTCCAGATTAGCGAGCATTTTCCGTCCCTCATCCGAATCCA
>JALHEL010000558.1 GCA_022837205.1 Leptolinea sp. | reverse complement strand
CGTGTCGTTCCGTCACCGATTCCGCAAGAAATCGTTGAACTCGAAGCCATTAAAACGCTGATCGATGCCGGTGTCGTGACCATTTCCGTCGGCGGTGGTGGTATCCCGGTCATCCGAAATGATAAGGGTGAGCTGGAAGGTGTCGCAGCGGTAATCGATAAAGATTTCGGCAGCAGCTTATTGGCTCGAAATATCAAAGCCGACATGCTTCTGATTTCCACCGCGGTCGAGAAAGTGGCTATCAATTTTGGAAAACCGGATGAAAAATGGCTGGATAAAATGACGTTGGCGGAAGCCAAAGCTTACCTGTCGGAAGGAAAGCATTTCAAGAACGGATCCATGGCACCGAAGATTCAGGCTTGCATCTGGTTCCTCGAAGCGGGCGGTAAGCAGGCTTTGATCACCAATCCGGAGAATATCGGACGCGCATTGCGCGGTGAGACCGGTACGTTGATCACCGCCTGAGATGATAAAGAATAGTTCTGATTATTTTGATCAGAACTATTTATTTTTTAAGGAGAAAGCTATGACTTGGGATCATGTTATAAAAAACGGGACGATTGTGACGCCCGCTGAAACCTATAAAGCGAATCTTTACATAAAAGACGAAAAAATTGCAGCAATAACAAATGAAGAACTTCCCGGAGAAGTGAAGTCGGTTACCGATGCGAAAGGCAAGTATGTACTGCCCGGTTTTATCGATACGCATTCTCATTCAAGGGACGGCCGCAACGGGGCACATTACAAAGAGGACTTTTTTCATTCATCCATGGCCGGTGCCTGTGGCGGAATTACGACGATCCTTGAAATGCCGAATTGTAATCCGGCTATCTACAATGTCGCCAACCTGAATGATCTGATCGAAGTCATCACCCCGAAAGCACATGTTGATTTTGGCGTTTGGGGATTATGCCTCGGCAACTTGAATTTGGATCAGATTCTTCCGCTTTCCGAAGCCGGCGTATGCGGTTTTAAATACTTCTGGGGTTATGCCATTGACAGTAAAACCTATCAATTGATCTATAACTACCAGGAAGGGATGAAAGACGTCATTCCGCCGTTGGATGAGGGCGAAATCTATAAGATTTTCCGTGAAGTTGCAAAAACCGGACAACTGGT
>JALHEL010000557.1 GCA_022837205.1 Leptolinea sp. | reverse complement strand
GGAATGTATTTCTATATCAACGCGGGTTTCGGCGCCGGCCCGCGCGATTCGATTATGATCGCATTGAATAAACGTTTTCCGAAAATTCCGGTAGGAGCAATCCGTGGCAGTATCGAAGGCATTGTCCTTTTTTTCGGTTGGCTAATGGGTGCAAAAGTAGGATTGGGGACAATTTTGTCCGTCTTCGGAATCAGTTTTATTCTGCAATTTACGTTTCGGTTAATGCACTTTGATGTGAAAAAAGTGAAAAGTGAAAGCGTTTTGGATACTATCCAAAATATTGCATCCATTTGAAAATGTTCCCATGTTTTTTGCGTTGTGACAGTATCATCAAGTCATAAAATCGGGTGAAATGTAACTGTATAAAAATTGAAAAAAATCATTCAATCTTACTTTTTTCGTTTATTGAGACTATTCCTGGGATTATTTCTTTATGCATTGGGAACTGTAATTACGATTCAAGCCAACGTCGGTTTAGCTCCATGGGAAGCTTTTCATATGGGTTTATCGCAAAAAACCGGCATTTCATTCGGGAAAATCGTTATTCTGGTCGGTTTATTAATTGTTATGGTATCCGTTATTTTGAAAGAGAAAATCGGCTTCGGAACCGTATTGAATATGATTTTTATCGGAACTTTTTGCGATCTGATTATCGACTGGAATTTTATTCCGCGAATCGATAACTATGGCTTGGGGATCCTTTTCATGTTGTTCGGTTTATTTGTAATCTGTCTCGGGTCCTATTTTTATATTGGCTCGGCATTGGGCGCCGGTCCGCGAGACTCTCTGATGATCGGATTAAAAAAGAAGTTCAGCAGTATTCCGGTAGGGATGATCCGTGGTTTGATCGAAGGAACGGTGCTGTTATTGGGTTGGCTGATGGGAGCCAAAGTGGGCCTCGGAACCGTTATCGCTGTCTTCGGAATTAGCTTTATCCTTCAACTTACCTTTAAGTTTCTCCGTTTTAATGTAGATGATTTGCATAGCGAAAGTGTTACCGAGACGGTTCGTAACCTCGGGGTAATTCGAAAGGAATCATGATAGGTAAAATTGAACGGCCGCAGGTTTTGATTCTGCGGCCGTTCGGAAATAAAAAAAGGAGATTCTATTTTTTCCTGG
>JALHEL010000104.1 GCA_022837205.1 Leptolinea sp. | reverse complement strand
CGGAGAAATCATGTTTTCCTTTCCCTGAGTAACTCGCGCAAGAAACAGACAACGGATCCAATCTTCTTCCGACGGACTGCGTAAAATCTGAATTTCCATGAAGAATCTCCTTAATATTAAGGTTGGCTAATTATAACCCTTCAAAATCCTTCCCGATTCGATTTCATTGAATCGATTATTCTGAAGATGAAGGATGAAAACGGATAACAAAATCCGCCGAAATGTCTGACAAAAGACATCTACCAAAATCCGACGAATGTGCTAAAATATAATCGCTTAAAATGTTCTGAAAAATAGCCTTCTTTTTTATTTCCCGGGGAAAAAAGAATATTTTTCGAACATTTTTACTGTAGCATAGCGGAAACCTCTTTTCCGCATCCGTATATAACATCATTTTTTAGGAGCGTTTGAATGAGTAATACAACAGGGTGGTTAATCTTTAGTCTTATTTGTGGTATTGCGTCACTCATTCTCGGCTTATACCTATTCTTCTGGGTGAAGAAGCAGGATGCCGGAGATGAAAAAGCGCAGGAAATTGCCGGCTGGATTCATGGCGGAGCAAGAGCTTATCTCAAAAAACTTTATACAGCTTTGATTATCGTTGCCACGATCATGGCTGTGATTCTGGCTGTCGTCTACACTTTAGATGGCAGCGGCAGAGGGATTCAAACCGCTGTCTGCTATCTTATCGGTGCTCTTTGCTCTTCAATGGCCGGATATCTCGGTATGGAAGTCGCTGTTCGAGCAAATGTACGCTCCGCGACGGCAGCATCCCGAGATTTATCTACCGCTTTCAATGTTGCATTCCGCGGAGGCGCAGTAATGGGATTTGCCGTGGTCGGAATCGCAACAATCGGTATGAGTGCCATCTATTTGATTACGAATCAATCACAATTGGTTCTGGCATTCTCTTTAGGCGCTTCTTCTTTGGCGTTGCTGGCAAAAGCCGGCGGTGGTATTTATACAAAGACTGCGGATATTGCAGCCGACCTGGTCGGTAAGGTGGAAGTCGGTATCCCGGAAGATGATCCGCGAAACCCGGCTGTCGTAGCTGATAATGTTGGTGACAATGTCGGTGATGTCGCCGGAATGGGTGCGGATATTTTTGACAGTTATGTTGCCTCCGCTGTCGCCGCAATGTTACTGGGCGCAGCGATGGGAGAACCTCATTACACGATTTTGCCATTGTTACTTTGTGCCCTCGGAATTGTTGCTTCTATTATCGGTGTGGCAATGGTCAGAGTCGGAAATGACGGAAAACCCGGAAAATCTCTTAATATGGGGACTTTCATCACCTGTGGTGCTTTTGCGGCATTGATGGCTATTGCGATTTTACTTGTCCCGCAAATCGATAACAACTTCATTTGGGCGATTTTGGTCGGTACCGCAGTCGGTGTCATCATCGGACAGACAACCGAATTCTTTACCTCCGATGAATACAGCCCCGTAAAACTGACCGCTGAATATTCGGGCTCAGGCGCTGCGATTACCATCATCAGCGGTATGAGCTACGGACTTATTTCTATTGTTCCATCCATCATCGGAATTGTGATCGCAATGTTGATTTCCTTCTTCGTTTGCGGTGGTATGGGCAACTTCCCGATGGGTATTTATGGTGTCGGTATTTCGGCGGTGGGTATGCTTGCCGTGTCCGGTATGATTGTTTCCGCAGATGCTTACGGCCCGATTGTCGATAATGCTCGCGGTATTGCTGAAATGTCCGGAATGGATGAAGAAGTGATTGATCGTTCGGACATTCTTGATTCCGCAGGTAATACGGCAAAAGCGATTACCAAGGGATTCGCGATTGCCGCGGCTGCATTGACTGTATTGGCGTTGTTTGCCGCGTTTGTCAGTGAAGTGAATCTTGCGCTTGCGCCGGTCGGGAAAGCCTTCAACTTCGAAGATGCTTCTTTGTTGAATCCGTTGATTCTGGCCGGAATTTTCTTGGGTGCGATGTGCCCGCCCCTCTTCAGCGCACTGACAATGAACTCTGTGACAAAGAATGCATTCGCCATGATTGAGGAAATCAGACGACAATTCCGCGAAGAGCCGGGCATCATGAAAGGCACTGTGAGACCCGATTATAACCGCTGCATCAGTATGGCTGCGAGCGGTGCGTTGACCTCCTTGATCGTTCCCGCTATCATTGCGATTATTTTCCCGTTGATTGTCGGATTTGTTATGGGGCCGAAAGGGCTGACCGGATTTTTGGGCGGCTCCATTATTACGGGTGTGATCTTCGCGCTGTTTATGTCGAACGCAGGCGGTTTGTGGGATAATTCCAAAAAGTATATTGAATCCGGTCAATTCGGCGGTAAAGGATCGGAAGCTCATAAAGCGGCTGTTATCGGTGATACGGTCGGCGATCCGTTCAAAGATACAGCCGGTCCTTCATTGAATACTCTGATCACTGTAATGTCCTTGGTAGCTTCCACTTTTGCTCCGGTGATTGCACTTTATCATCTGATTCCGTAAATTACTTTGTTCTTGATGTGATTAAAAAGCCTGCTTGATTCAAGCAGGCTTTTTTGATGGGAATGAGTCATTTTTTCGAATGTTCCTGTATAATACCCTTTGCTGCGCGGTAATTCGTGTAAATTATGAGACAAGGTAACTTATTTTGACAACGCCGATAATTGATTTTGACTTGACGAAAATAAAAACAAAGAATCGTATCGCAGGCATCTGGCAAATGATGTCCGGTTATCGCTTAAAGTATTTTTTGGCTATCTTTTCGCAATTGTTTTCCACGGTTTTTAAATCAAGCGTCTACATCTTGCTTTCCTGGTTTATCGATACATGGCTTATCTCGAATGAACGACCAATCCCTGCTTATGGGATCGGTTTGGGCTTTGTCTTATTAGCTCTCTGCGAGGGTTTGTTTACATTTTATTCGAACAGCACGGCAAACTACATTGCCGAAAAAATGGCATTGCGGATTCGAAATAATCTTTATGATCAAATTCAGCGACTGAATTTTGCCTATCATGCCACTGTCGATACAGGTGATCTGATTCAAAGAGCAACTTCCGATGTGGATGCCGTCAGGCGGTTTTTCTCCGAACAGGCAATCGGAATCGGCCGGATATGTTTTTTGTATGCAGTCAATTTCATAGCAATCTATCGGATGGACAGCTCATTGGCTCTTTCAACTTTGATGATCGTTCCGTTGGTATTTCTTATGGCTCTGTTTTTCTTTCGAAAAATCGGCAAGCGCTACGAAGCTTATCAGAATCAAGATGCTCTATTATCGACAATGCTGCAGGAAAACCTGACCGGTGTACGGGTGGTAAAAGCGTTTGCCCGGCAGGATTATGAAATTGAAAAATATCGAAAAGAGAACTGGAAAAAGTTTTTACTGGGGAAAAAGCTGGTCTTTACCGAAGCTTTATTTTGGCCTTCGACCGATTTGTTATGCGGGTTTCAGATGGTTATCAGCTATATGTTGGGGGCATATGCGACGATTTCCGGAAGGATCTCCGTCGGAGATTTTGTCGCTTTTCAGGCACTGATTGTATGGATTATTTGGCCGATTCGAAATATGGGCCGGTTGATTGTTCAGATGTCACGTGCTTTCATCAGCTTTCAACGGATCATGGAGATATTCGCAAACGAACAGGAACCGTTGGATGAGGGGACGGTAATGCCTCGGAAGGTACCGGAAGGTGAGATTAATTTTGATCATGTAAGCTTTGCATATCAACCGGAGAACGAGACCTTGCATGATCTCTCATTTCATGTTTCCCCCGGCCAATCGGTAGCCATCATCGGGCCGACCGGCAGCGGAAAAACATCGTTGATTAATTTGCTTCCGCGTTTTTATGAATATACTTCCGGAAGGATTACCTTGGATGGAATGGAATTGAACCGGATCCCGCGGAATTATTTACGAAAACATATCGGAATTGTCGAACAGGAGCCTTTCCTTTTTTCGCGTTCCATTGCGGAGAACATCACTTACGGCGCCGGCAGAGAAGTCTCGACGGATGAGATTATACAAGCGGCAAAAGCCGCAGCGATTCATGAAAGTATCCTTTCATTTGAAAAGGGCTATGACACATTGGTAGGCGAGCGGGGTGTAACCTTATCCGGCGGTCAGAAGCAACGGATCGCCATTGCCAGAACTTTGTTGAAAAATCCGAAAATCCTTCTTTTGGATGATGCTACCTCTTCCGTCGATATGGATACGGAAGTGGAAATAAGGGCGGCGTTGAATGAGTTAATGAAAGATCGGACGACTTTCATTATCGCTCATCGAATTCAGACGATTATGCAAGCCGATTTGATTTTGGTAATGGATCAGGGAAAAATTGTTCAGTCGGGTACACACCAAGAATTGGTTCAACAGGAAGGATTTTATCGGCAAATATTTAATCTTCAATCTCAAATTGAAGAAGCCCTCGAAAAGGAGCTGTCACATGGCGGATAACCAATTTGAAGAAGAGGATTTTCAATCAAAATTCAACGGGAATGTAATAAAACGCATTTTTGAATTTATTACTCCCCATAAGCGCTGGTTCTTCCTGTTCCTATTTTGCACTTTAATCACCAGTGTCATGGATTCGTTGCAGGTTTATTTGAATAAACTGTTGCTTGATAATGCTATTGTCCCCGGCTTGAAGAGTCAGGTGCTGCCTTATCTTAAATATTACGGTCTGACTGTAATTATTCAAGCGATAGGGGTTTTCACTTTTGTATACCTGGCCGGGATGCTTTCGGAACGGATCTGGTATGACTTACGACAAAAAATGTTCGATCATTTGCAGAAACTGTCGCTGTCTTACTATGCGGTTACACCGGTCGGTTGGATTATGTCCAGAGTAAATTCGGATAGTTTTAAAATCGCAGATTTGGTGACTTGGGGGATGGTTGATTCTTCTTTTGCGATTGTCAATATTCTGATTTCCGGCGGATTTATGTTGGCGATCAATTGGAGGATGGCATTAATAGTCTTCGCTGTTTTTCCGATCATGTTGTATGTTTCCTGGCAATTCCGTAAAAGAATCCTAAAGGAATTTCGATTAGTTCGAAAATTGAATTCCAAAGTGACCGGAGCGTTTAACGAGAATATCATGGGTGTAAGAGTGGTAAAAGCATTTCAACGCGAAGATCAAAACCTAAAGGAATTCAATGATCTGACTTATCCCATGTTTCAATCGGCTTACAAAGCGGCACGGCTGAATGCGCTTTTTCTGCCTTGTATTCAACTGATCTCATCCGTCGCATTGGGATTAATCATCTGGTCGGCCGATTGGCAGATCCGCTCGGGTTTGATGACCATCGGCGGAATTCAGGCATTCGTAAACTATGTCACTTCGATCATGTGGCCGGTACAGGATTTGGCAAGAGTTTACGGGGAAATGCAGCAATCCGTCGCGTCCGGAGAAAGGATATTTTCTTTGTTGGATACCCAACCTGCGATTGTCGATAAGCCGGATGCTTTCGAACCGCAGACCCTTTGCGGAGAAATTGAATTTGACCATGTCAGCTTCTGGTATGATGACGGTGACGGCAGGCCGGTCCTCGAAGACTTTTCTCTCAAAGTGAATCAGGGAGAGACAATTGCTTTGGTCGGATCGACCGGTGGAGGAAAATCAACGATTGTAAATCTGCTGGCTCGGTTTTATGAACCGAAAAAAGGCGTTATTCGCATTTGCGGCAGAGATTATCGGGATTATAAAATGGAAAGTATTCAATCCCGAATCGGAATGGTTTTACAGACTCCGCATTTGTTTTCGGGAACAATCCGCGAGAATATCCGATACGGGAAATTGGATGCGACGGATGAGGAAATCGAACAGGCTGCCCGTCAGGCGGGTGCCGATACTTTTATTCGTTCATTCCCGAATCAGTATGAGGAACAGGTGGGGGAAGGCGGTAATTTGCTTTCTTTCGGACAAAAGCAATTAATCAGCTTGGCACGGGCGATATTAGCCGATCCGGAGATTTTCATCATGGACGAAGCGACCAGCTCAGTCGATACTTTAACCGAAAATCTCATTCAACAGGGGATGGATCATATGATGAAAGGACGGACCAGTTTTATTATCGCTCACCGGCTTTCCACAATAAAACGCGCAGACCGTATCCTGGTTATCGAAGACGGTAAGATTATCGAAGAAGGTACCCATTTTCAACTGCTGGCAAAAAAAGGAAAATATTACCATTTATATACGCAACAGTATCGCGAAGAAAAAGAACGGGATCTGAAACTGAATCCGTTATCCGCATAAGTTCCTTCAAAGATTCGATTCGAATAAGCATCGATGTTTTTTTCAGAAGACAATCTCGACAAATGTCTTAACAAAAATGAAGGCGAAAAGTTATTCGATTGAAAATGTTAGAAAAAAAAGATGACAAAATAATTAAGAATATGTTGTTAGACAATAGCCAAAAAAGTTGCAAATTCCGACCGGAAATGATAAACTGAAATTGATGAAAAGATTTTCATCCAATAAATTCCGTAACAGCATGGATCATCATTTAATTTATAAAGGAAATGAAAACCGGAAGAAAATGATGGAATTTAGCGGGAAGATCAATGAACTTTTATCTTATTAAGATTACGAATTCCCGTTAGCAATTATCAAATATTTATTTTATCAATAACGAGTCATTGAAAAGGAGAAAAACGATGAGCGATAGAATGACCTGCATACCCTTTTCTCAATTGTTGAATTGGGTCTTTGATGAATATCAATCACAGGGCACCGTATTTGGGGTCCATCAACCGTATAAAGCCAAAGAAGGGAAGACGCTGGAATTGTTCGGTCGAAAGCTTGAGACTCCGATCGGACCGGCAGCGGGTCCCCATACCCAGTTGGCGCAGAATATCATTTCCGCATATTTTGCCGGAAGCCGCTTTTTCGAAGTAAAGACCGTTCAAATTATCGACGGTGAAGATTTACCTGTATCAAAGCCTTGCATCGATGCCGCCGATGAGGGTTACAACATCGAATGGTCGACAGAGCTTACGGTCCCCGATGCGATGGGAGAATACATTAAGGCTTGGGTAATATTGCATTTGATGGCGAAGGAGATGGGGCTGGGCGCGCAGGATGGATTCCAATTTAATATGAGCGTCGGGTATGATCTCGCCGGCATCCGATCGGAAAAAATCAATACTTTTATCGATTCAATGATTGAAGCAAAAGATACCGAAGTTTTCAAGAATGCCATTCGAACCGCTAAAGCAAATTTATCCAAATTTAAGCATGTGACCGAAGCTGATATCGATGCGATTCCGTCCGCTATTTGTAATTCGGCGACGATATCCACTCTCCACGGGTGTCCGCCCAAAGAAATCGAAAGTATCGCAACCTATTTAATCACCGAAAAGCATTTGAATACTTTTGTAAAATGTAACCCCACACTTTTGGGGTATGACTTTGCCCGGAAGACCTTAGATGAAATGGGATATGATTACGTATCCTTCGGTCGATTCCATTTTGAAGATGATCTTCAATATCAAGATGCCGTTCCCATGTTTGAACGATTGATTGATTTAGCCGCAAGTCACCACCTTCAGTTCGGTGTCAAACTGACCAATACTTTTCCGGTTGATATTACGCGGCATGAATTAGCCGGTAAAGAAATGTACATGTCCGGTAAACCGCTTTTTGCATTGACAAGCGCGCTGGCAGCGAAACTTTCCAGAGATTTTGACGGAAAATTACGGATCTCTTATTCCGGCGGTGCGGATGCTTTTAATATCGAAAAAATTGTAGGCGCCGGAATATGGCCGGTGACGATGGCAACGACAATTCTGAAACCGGGTGGATATCAACGATTTCGACAATTAGCGGAGAAACTGGAAAAGCAAGGGTACCATTCATTTGAAGGGGTAAATGTTGCTGCCATCTCTAAAATCGCTGAGGATGCAAAGAAAGATAAACACTATCTGAAGCCGGCGAAAATGCCGCCTTCCCGAAAGAATAACCGTAAAGTGCCGCTTTTGGATTGTTTTATCGCCGGTTGTGAAGAAGGATGTCCGATTCATCAGGATATTCCAACCTACATTCGCCTGACGGGAGAAGGAAAATACAAAGAGGCTTTGCAGGTCATTTTGGATAAGAATCCTCTTCCCTTTATTACGGGGACTTTATGCGCACATCCTTGTATGACAAATTGTGTTAGGAATCATTATGAATCACCGGTCAATATTCGCGGCGTTAAGCTCGAGGCTGCCAAGCAGGGATATGAAAGCGTTATGCGCGAATTAAAACCGACCGGACATTCGGAGAAAAATGTCGCAATTGTAGGCGGCGGTCCCGCCGGTATCGCGGCAGCTTTTTATCTTTTACGCGCAGGCGCGAAGGTTACGATTTTTGAAAAGCGACCTCGGTTGGGTGGAATTGTCCGATATGTCATTCCGCGATTCCGGATCGATCCCGCAACAGTCATCAACAAGGACTTGGATTTCATTCGGCAATTAGGAGTCGAAATTCATTTGAACACAGAAGTATCTTCGGTGGAAGATTTGAAAACTGGACTTTTTGATGCCGCGATTATCGCCATCGGAGCTCATGTTCCGGCTCAAATCACTATCGAAGGATGTACGCCTCTGCATGCGCTTTCATTCTTGGAAGAGTTCAACAATACCAAAGGCAAGATGAATATCGGGAAAAATGTCGTGGTGATCGGAGGCGGGAATACTGCCATGGATGTAGCCCGATCGGCCAAGCGAACCGAGGGTGTGGAAAATGTATATTTGGTTTATCGCAGAACAAAACGATATATGCCTGCCGATGAAGAGGAACTGCAATTGGCATTGAACGACGGAGTAATTTTTAAGGAATTGCTTGCGCCGGAAAAATGGGAAAACGGAGAATTGATTTGCCGGGTAATGGAACTGGGCGAATACGATGAATCGGGGCGGCGCTCGGTTGCAGAAACCGATCAATATGTAAGGGTGGCAGCCGATACCGTCATCAGTGCAACGGGCGAAAATGTTTCTACGGATTTCTATCAAGCAAACGGAATCGCAGTGGATGCAAAAGGAAAACCGGTTGTAAATCCAAAGACTTTGGAATCCAGCAAAGAAAATATCTATATTGTCGGGGACGGGTTATACGGTCCTTCTACGATTGTTCAGGCGATTGCCAACAGTATGAAAGCCGCTTCTGCGATTGTCGGTTTTGATGTCACTTCCGATGTCTTCCAACCCACACCGAAAGAAAATATTTTCCCGAAGCGCGGCGTTTTGATAAAAGAAGAAGATGCCACCCATGAAAGCGAGCGATGTCTGTCATGCTCTACCGTTTGTGAAAATTGTGTAGAAGTCTGTCCGAATCGCGCGAATGTATCGATTCATGTTCCCGGAAGATCGGAAGCACAAATTATTCATGTTGATTATATGTGTAACGAATGCGGAAACTGTGAGACATTTTGTCCATATAACAGCGGACCGTACAAAGATAAATTTACTCTTTTCGCCAATGAAAAAGATATGGAAAACAGTAAGAATGCCGGTTTTGTCGTTCTGGATTCAAAAGCGAAGAAATTTAAAGTTCGTTTGTTTGGCGAAGAATCCGTCATTACCCCCGAAAGCCGCGATTTTCCGGAAGGGATTATGGATTTGATGAATTCGGTCTGTGATAATTATCCCTATTTGATTTTTGAAAAATAGAAATAT
>JALHEL010000103.1 GCA_022837205.1 Leptolinea sp. | reverse complement strand
ATAACCAAATTCTACCATGGTGTCATGCCAGGAACTGGCGTGTGCCGGCATGGAATCGTATAAAACGCCGTCCATATCAAAAAGTACGGCTTTAAGATCCAGATCTGCATAATGATTTTGTTTCAAATAACTTAAGAAAGAGAGTTTCATTTTTGAGGAAAAGAATTTATTCCATGCAAATTTACAATCTTTTTGTTATATATAAAATGAAAGAGGTGAAACAAGAAAATTTCACCTCTTTTTTCAACTTTCAGATAAATTTCGGGATGTTAATCCTGAAAGGGTATTACTGTCCTTATTTTACAGAGATGGCGTGAATCTTATTATACCCTGTCTCTTCATTCCACATATCCTGATTGGCTAACCGGATGCTGTATTCAGGTCTTGCCGACAAAGCAGGAGCCGGATCGGGCAGATTCAGGTAAACATTATATTCGTTATTTCTCGTTTGAGCAGGTAAGGTATAGGTAATATCCAGTGAATGTTCTTCTCCTGCAAACCATTTTCTGGGATCGGCGTTGATCTTTATTTTGTAGGCCTCACTGGCATTTGTTTTTGAAACCAATACCAGCTCCACATTTCTTGGATTAACGGGAGAAGCGAATCCTACATTCTTAATTTTTAACTTCAGATTTAATTTTTCACCAGCCCGGGGTTCTTTGGTAAACTCACCTTCTGTGATGACAAACCTGTATCCCATACGTTTGGAAATCTCTTCGAAACAGCCTTTGGCTTTCCAATTAGAAAGAACAGACGGATGATAATCGGAGTTAAGATACGACCAGTGATATTTTTCCATCTGAATAATAGCGTTCTCACATGCCGAATAGTTCGACAATCCGCAAGTCTCGCCGCCCATCACCGTATATTTTGTTTCGCTCTCCCAAAATGCCCTTTCTTGTGAATTATTGAATGTGCCCACATCATTGGAACTGGCCAGAAAACAATCATTGTGAGAACCAAGGCGTGACAGAAATGATCCGTTATATGCCTTCGATGCTGTAATTGTGTCTGAATAGTTGATGTTGAAGCTGTTGATCTTGTATGACGGTGTTCTTACACATATCATTCTTTCTTTAGGAAGAGAATTCAACAGCGCTTCCAACACTTTTTTTCTGGAACTGTAATCCTCAATGGTTTGGGGACTCATGACAAAATTTTCCGTGTAATACCACTCTCCCCAGATACCTATAAAACCGGCTTCCACAGCATATATTACATCAGCGTAATCGGTAAGATACGGTTTAAGTTGTTCAATATGTTGCAGCACTAAATCGAGGGGGGCATCCCACGGTTTGTTTTGTTCATTATCTGAATAAGCAAATCGTAAGATGCATTTTCCCCCTCCTTCGCGAAGAGCTTTCATATTTGTTCCAATCCTGTTTAAAAAATCATCAGAAATGGGTTTGTCCCGAAAATCATATAAGTAATAAAGATTCAACATGAGAGACCTACCTGCGTTTCTGTTGTTTTTTACCTGTTGGGACGTTAATATGTTATTGTCTTGTGTACTAAAGGAATTGTAGTTATAAAAACCTCTTTCCGGATTGATAATGATCTCTTCCGATTTTTTATAAGCTACCTTGATCATACCTTTATCATTATCGTTCCCGCTATTGGGATCTGTAGAACCACAAGAGGTTACAACAATGATAAAGGTAAATAACCATGCAAAAATAAAGTGATTTTTTCTTCGCATATTTTGATTGTTACTTATTGAATTTTTATTTTCATTAATGGTGGTGCGGGTGACCCTGAAGGAGCATTTGGCAATGAACCGGTTTCTGCCCAGTCCTCATTAGAAGAGAATATGCCGATTCCGATTTCAGAAGCAAGAGAAGTAGGCAGCATCTCTTTGATAATACTCATCTCTACTTTAACAAGATTTCCGTTGACGGTCTTGGGCTCAGACATATTGATTATTCCGCTTCCACTGCCTAGCGCCTCTACCCATTCCCATCCATCCTGGGGTTTATCTGACGGCCAGTTGAAAACAATGGCATCTTCCATTTTCTCTGTAATAAAACCTTCTATCAGAAAATCTGCGCCACAGGGATCCCACAGCCATGAATTTCCGCCCGACGACGGATTGTTATCAGTGTTTATAAAGATATCTAAAGGAGCCACTTTACTTTGATCATATACCAGATATAAGTATATATAGTTATCATCAGTACAAGCTTTCATTTCATGCAGTGCTGTCAGAGATGCATCAGAAGAACCGATCGCGGAAGATAGTTGTTCGGCGGGAACGGCGTCCCAGTCATCGAAATTCCCGTCAATCTGGATAAGGGCCGGTTTTTGGATTTTGAGCATCTCTTTGATTGTTTTGGTTCCACCTTTCCCTTTCACTGTCAGCGTGATGATAAAACTGCCCGATTCCGAATATTTATGGAGCGGGTTTTCCTCGGCCGATGTATTCCCGTCTCCGAAATCCCATAGATATTCGGTCGCATCTGTAGAATAATTTGTAAACTGAACTGTTATTCCATCAATCTGATAATCAAATAAGGCCATAGGTATTTCTGTTTTCTCACAAGAAATAATTATGAATGCAATCAGGCCTATAAGTGAAAATTGAATATAATTTTTCATTGTTCTCATATTTTATTGTTGTTATTCTGTTTTTTATTTTACTGAAGTTTCATCAAAAGGAATAGGATATTGTATTTTGGAATCGTCGTATTTTACGATCTCCCATGGTTGTACTCCGGCAAAACGGCGATCCATATCTTTTTTGTTGCGATAGAGGTCGAACATGCGGTGCCCTTCGAAAGCCAATTCCAGTCGCCTTTCATCCAACACGACGTCCAGTGCTGACCCGTACCCCCTCTCTTTGATATTATGAGTTGTAAAAAGTGCATCCCCCGATAATCCGGCCCGCTGGCGAATTACATTAACATCGGCCAGCGCTTCGGTTTCTTTACCCAATTTGGCATACGCTTCGGCCCTGTTAAGCAACACTTCGCCCCATCGTAGCATAACTGGTGAACTCAGCATGGGGTCGCCGTCCTGATAGGAGAATTTACTGATGTAATACAACGGAAAGCTATTTCTGTTTTGCATTTTCCTTGTTAAACGGACGTGGTATTTACTCCCATTCCATATAATAAAATGCAGAGGATAACCGTTGACGATTTCGGTCTCCACACTTATATCCTGGGAGCCTTCCTTAAAGAAATATTTCTTACTTATAGCGTTATATTCCACATCCCGCAATTCGTTCGATCGAAAATCGTCGCCGCCGCTGCTTTCTACTGGCCAACTGATCATCATGACCGATTCGTTACTGTCAAATTTAGGAATTACGTAAGAGGTATATCGCACATCTTGCGGGTATCTATCGTATAGATTATTCAACGGATCGGACGAAAGCACTTCACCCCATCCCATACCGTCGTTAATATACATGGAAGCGATCGATGACTGTCCCTTTGTTTCAAGCGATGTATGCGCAATTGCCCAAAGTGTCTCTTTTGAAGATAGCGCGTTGGCAAAATAGGAGGGGTACGTGGCCGTGGGTTCCAGTTTCGACTCGGGTGACGCGCCGTTTAGCATCTCGTTAGTCACCAGATCCACTACTTCCTGATTTTTCTCCATATACAAATAGACTCTCGAAAGCAGACCTTGTGCAGCTTCCTTCGATACATATCCCGCGTTTCCTCTGCGGGTACCTTTACTCATGAGCGCAATGGCGTTTTGAAGGTCTTCTACTATCTGATCATATACTTCCCCTACTGTTGAGAAAGAAGATTCTATTGTATTGGTGCTTGTTCGCAAAATAATTCCCTGGTTATCCCTGCCGTAAGAATAAGGTTTTGCGTACAGGGTTACCAGGTGTAGATGAGTAATGGCTCTCAGAAAATAATTTTCCCCTTTTATATGATCCGATTCGACGGATGCGCCGTCCTGCACATTTTCTATCACGGAGTTAGCACCTAGAATAATCTTGTACCCCAGCCACCAGACGGTGGAAACGTTTTTTAATGTGCTATTTGTCCGGTAAACCGCCGCTTCGTACAGCGGGTCGGTAGTACGTCCCGAAAGAGTCACGTTATCGCTCGGATATTCAGTCATTTGCATATAATGTCGGATGTAAGTGTTTCCACTTGCATACAATCCTTTGTATTCATATTCATCTTTAAACATAGAATAATTCCCATCGGTAATATATATTGCTCCACCCGGATCTTTAGACAGTTGTTCCGGAGTCAAGGCATCGGAAGGGAAATAGTCCAAATTGCACGATGTTGTTACCAGTAAAAGTAACGATGCGGTATATAGTATTATTTTTTTCATAATTTTCGTTTTTACTCATTAAAAGCTGATTTCGACTCCAACCAAAATCTGGCGGCTGATAGGATAATTATCGGCATATAACCCGGCGAGCGAATATTCGGTTGTTTTAAGGCTTACCTCCGGATCCATTCCCGAGAATCGGGTGATGGTGAAAAGGTTATCGCCGGATATATATACTCTGCAATTCGACATGGATATTTTTTTCAACAAGTTTGGAGGAAGATTGTATCCCAGTGTAATGTTTTTTATCCTAAAAAAGCCCCCATCTTCCAAATAGCGTGATGATATGTTGTTGGATCCTTTGTTTCCATTCATTACAGCTTTCGGATGAGTGGCAATGTCGCCTTTCTCTTCCCATCTTTTCCACCCCAATTGGCTGTTGTCGATGGACATTTGGTTATACCCCAGATATGCTCCGTCCGCATCCATCGCTAAACGATTATAGTTGAATATCTTATTCCCATATACAAAGTTTGTGTTGATATTCAGACTGAATCCTTTGAATGTGAGATTATTGATAAATCCTCCACTGAATTTCGGCGTAGCTTTTCCCACAACCTGGGAACCAGCCTGGGTAAAATCATTTGTGGCTGACCGTTCAATAATATTTCCGTTATCATCCCGTACTATTTTTTCCCATAGCGGATCTCCATTTTCAGGATCTACACCCAGCCATTTGGGCATATACCAACTGTAAATATCCTGCCCTCGTTTTACTTCCTGGTAAACCATATTCCTTGTAAGCAAAAAATGTTCGTCATTGGGAGTTTCCATCACGGTATTCTTGTTGAATCCTATGTTGAACATGGTATTCCATGTGAAATTCGGGTGCTGAATGTTTTTGGTGTTTAATTGTATTTCTATTCCTTGATTCCGTACACTGCCGATATTTTCCATTCCCTCAAAGAAACCGGTGGAAGGTTTTCTGGGTACGGCTAACAGAAGATCTTTATTTTCGATATTGTAAAGATCAAAATTCAGTTCGATATTCTTCCATAGGTTGATATCCAACCCAACTCCTGTCATATATGCAGTTTCCCAGCCGAGGTAAGGATTCCCAGACCGCTCGGGGGTTGCTCCGACTTGATTCTGATAGGAACTGTTGAGTGAAAATGTAGAGAGATAACGGAAAGAACCGATGTTTGAATTTCCGGTAACTCCATAACTAGAGCGAAGTTTCAAGAATGAGATCACATCGTTATCTTTCAAAAAACCCTCATTACTTAACAGCCATGAAGCAGCTACCGACGGAAAATAACCGGTCCTTCGTTCTGGGCCGAAAGTGGAGCTGGCGTCTATTCTGTACCATCCTGCTCCCGGAACCTTATATCCGCCTATTTCATACACTGCAGCCGCATTCAATGCATCCATTCCGTTCGGCATACCGATTCCTGAGGCCGATGTAAAGTCTGTGCCGTATATGCCGTATTCCCATCCGATCAATCCGTTGATAGAATGATCTCCTATTTCTTTACTTGCCTTTAATATATTCGTCGTTCCGAAAGAATTGTTTAAAGTGATGCTGTTTAATAAGTAGCCCTTTGCATAAGACGGACTGTATGATCTTGGATCGATAAACTGGTTATATTTTGATGTGTTTTGAGAAAATCGGTTAGTAGTTGTAAATATTAACCAGGGAAGAATTGACCAATTGAACTGTACATCAGCCACAATCCCGTACGATTTGGATTTGCTGTAATTATACTGCTCGTTGTGAAGGGCATTCCATTTATCCTGTGAATACCATTTTTTTCCGTTATCGGGACGAACTGCACTTGTGATCTTTACAACCTCTCCGTTGGCATCATAGGGATTATCCCAAGGCATCTTAGTGTATGCGTCGTTGAGCGTGGTCCAACTCGATGCACTCTGATTCAAGATTCGAAAAGAGTTGGGCGTTCAGATTCAAACGGGTGGAGACTCTGTCGAAATTAGTATTGATAAGTGTTCCGTCTTCATTATAATAATCCACACTGGCAAAGTATCCCATTTTCCCGGTGCTGCCCGAGATGGAAGTGTAGTAATTCTGTTGCAATCCCGGCGAAAAGAAGGCGTCTTGCCAGTTAAAATTCTGTCCTAACAGGTAGAAAGGACGAAGCTGCTTGAACAGGGAGGCACTTAACAAATTCTTATGCATCAGAAACAACTCTTTAGAATCCATTAGTTTGAAGTTCCCAAACAGGGGGCTTTTCTGTCCGATCCTCGTTTTGAAGTTCACTTTTGTCTGCTGGTTCTTGGAGGCCGATTTAGTGGTAACCACAATCACACCTCCGGCAGCCGCAGAACCATACAAAGCAGTTGCCCCGGCATCTTTCAACACTGTAATTGTTTCGATGTCGTTTGGATTGAATGTTCCGTACGGTATACCGTCGACCACGTAAAGCGGATCTGCATCTGCCGTGATCGACCCCGTTCCCCGGATTCGTATTTCTGCATTCGCTCCGGGCTGTCCGGTAGAATTATAGACAACAACTCCGGCAACTTTTCCTTGCAGCATATTCCCTACATCAGAAGTGTTCACATCTGTCAGTTGTTCCGATGAGAGTGTCACCAGAGAACTGGACAGTTCGGCTTTCTTTTGACTGGAGTAGCCCATTACAATCACCTCTTCCATTAAATAGGTGTCGGTTTCAAGAGCAACGTTGATGACTCTGCTCCCGTTTACGGGCCGCTCTTGGGTCTTAAACCCTACGTACGAGAAGAGGAGTACATTATCGGAATTTATCTCGATGGAATAGTTCCCGTCGATGTCGGTAATGGTTCCGCCCGTACTTCCTTTTATCGTTATACTTACGCCAGGCAGCGGCTCTTGATCTTCGGCTGACGTTACTGTTCCTCGAATTGTAACTTGTGCATAAATGCCAAATGAAAACAAGAGGATAAATAGGCTTGTAAACTTTAATCTACTTCGCATAATAACAAATTATAAAATTGTTTATTTATTTATTTTAGTCTCTCTATATAATATTATTGATACGTTGGTACACCTTAATATACCTCGATCAGGTAATTAGTTTTGAAAGTAGGTTTTATCACAGGATTACTCCCGTTCAAAGGATAAGACTTTTTTTCGTCAGTCGTGTATTCCACGACAGTATATACCCTGTCTTTCTTTAATCCTCTCAACTCTATTTCTCCACTCCATTCATCTGCATAAAATGCATAATACATTTTTCCCTCTTTCTCAATGACATGTGCTTCGGGTTTGAAGAATCCGATGTCATAAAGCCCTCCAAGGTATGTGCCTGTTGAAAGCAATTTTTTATTATATAGTGAAAACCATTTTTTCCACTCTTTCTCTTTCTCGGGCGTTAATAAATAATCAGCTTTTACATTGGGGTTATTTCGGGGATAAGTAAATTTAGTTCCCAATACCGCACCGATACCGAACGCAGTTGCAAAGTCGTTTCCGTTGTCGCTTAATTCCACATGATCGCCGAAGTAAGCGGTGTTGGGTATCAAAGCTCTGTACACATAGCCTTTTTGCCTGATCTGGAGACTGTGGAGCGGATCAGACGCAACTACCTGATTACAGTAAGGCATATTATAATAAGACATGCAACAACCGCAGGGGCAATTCTGAATAACTGCGTGAGAGTCAATCTTCCGGGATTCTTCGTAAATCAGTTTGAAGTAGTTCGGCAACTCCCTTGCCGAGCGTTCCGGATCGTTTGGATGATGGGCATTACTATAATCAGGATGCACGGCATTCAGATGTTGCCCGTCAAGTTTCAATCCGTCAAAATCGTATTTGGACAGGAACCGGTGAAGCAATTCTTTTGTCTGGTTTATTGTGACCTGATCTAACGGAGAGATATAATAACTGTCCCACCATGTAATATCATACGGATTGCCGTTTTTTGAGCGCATCAGTATTTCCGGATTTTCTTCGAGCAATTTCGTACTTGAATCTGCGGCGAGGGGAGCCCACCAGAGCTGTATCTTTAAACCGTATTGCTTCATCCGGCTGACCAGATCTTCCATCTCCCGGTCTCCGCCTGGAAAACGTTTGGTATCCAATTCCCAATCACCTATCTCTTCAAAAGTAGCTGTACGCTCATAACCCCAAGAACACCACATCGATTCGAATGCTGCCGGTTCCGATTCCGGCATTACTATCCCCGATTTCTGCATAAACTCGGAATAACGACGTAAAGGGCGGAAGCAATCTCCTTCATATAGCTGTACAAAATTTAAGAGGGAAGAAATGGTGTCTCCGGGCAATAATTTTTTTGCATCATCATAGGCTATTTCTATTGCGATAGTAACATTTCCTGAATCGTTTTTTTTCTCCACAGGCAATGAGACAAGTTCAGGGTGCTTTGAAACATGTCCTATCGCTATACCGATGTCGGAGCGCCATAAACAAGTAACGGGAATTCCTCCTCCATAATCGGAGTTGTTCATTCCCATGTAATTGCGCTGGTAAAATTGTCCATTTACCGGAAGTATCCAATCTGCCCTTTCTGAAGAGGATTCACCTTGAAAAGACCAGAATTTAGGACTGTCGGAACCCTCGATTATTTCATAGTTGTTGTTTTTTATTTCCTTGACAAACAAGGCCCTTCCTGTATTATTGATATAGGATGTTCTTGTTAACAGCATGTCTGGAAAATCCTGATATTTGGTAATCGTCAGTATCTTGGTTAACTTGCCGTTATTCAATACCGTATCGCCGATAAAGGAGTAAACTACCCCTTTCCCGATAGAATCGGAGATGACTGTTTCCTTTTTTTTGCTCAAAACAAACAGGTCATACTTACTCTCGTCGTCCATAATCAAATAATCAGAGGAGTTAAAATCAACGAATCGATTTACATCTGATGCTGTCCATTGCAATCGTGTTTGCATACGGTCATTGATCTCAAAAATCAAGTTTCCATTGAATATACTGTTTGACTTTTCTTCGCACGATGAAAGGATGAGATACAAAAAAATCAAAAATGAAAACTTTCGAACATCATTCATAGCATATTGGATTTTATTATTTATATTTTGTGTTTTATGCCATTTTCATATTTCTATGATTATCCGTCTCCCTATCCTTGTGTTATAGGTTATCAAGGGAGTGATTTAGCTGAAATTTACAATTTTAAACTTATGCATCAACAAATCTGAAACAGGCTTGCACGCTTTTGGAAAAACTTTTCTCAAATCAATTTCATCGGTCGTGAGAAGTGTATTCTTCAGTGCCTTCATAAATGTGTCTTTTATCTCGGTAGCAAGATTGATTTTTGTAATTCCGTTTTTGATCGCATTTTGTATCATTGAGTCGGGAATGCCGGAACTTCCGTGGAGGACAAGAATAATATCTATGGCCTTGTGAATTTCCGCAATCCTTCCAATATTCAGATTCGGGACAGACTTATAAAAACCGTGCGCTGAACCCACCGCAATTGCTAATGCGTCGATATCTGTTTCCTTAACAAAGGCAACGGCCTCTTCAACAGTAGTATATTCGTCCGTTTGCTCCTGTCCCAGCTTGGCAATGTAGCCGAGTTCCGCTTCTACATTCGCATTGTATCTTTGTGCTGTTTCTACTACCTGTCTCGTAATTTTTACGTTTTCCGCAAAAGGTTGGTTACTCGCATCGATCATCACAGAATCAAAGCCTTCATCCAGACATCTCTGTACGAGTTCAACCGAATCGCCGTGATCCAGATGGATCCATCCTTCCACCCCGTAATCTTTCAGGGATTGTCGTGCCAACGCTACCGATTCCTTTAATCCTATATACTCGAGAGAGCTTCTGGTCAGTTGTAAAATGACTGGCATCTGACAATATGAAGCTGCTGCTAGAATGCTCTGGAGGGTCTCCAGATTATAGAAATTGGTGGCGAGGATTGCCTTATGCCTCTGTTGATATTCTTTCAGTTTCTCCTGTATGGTCATATCGTTATATCTTAAGTTCCTGATTAAACTTTAGCATCGCGATCTCTTTTACGGCATCTTTCGAGGTGAAAGCTCCTGTTCCACCGGCTGCGGTTGTATTTATCGCACCCGTTAAATTTCCGATGATCTGGGCATTTTCTGCTGTTTCCCCTTTCACAAAAGCATGAATGAAACCCGCGTTAAAGCTGTCCCCGGCACCAATAGCATCTATAGTTTCATTGTTCAGAAAAGCGTCAAGATGTATTGGCTCCTGATTTTTTTGCAATAACAGAGACCCCTCTCTGCCGCGTTTAACCACACAGATATCAATAAAGGGTCTTATTTTCTGTACGGCCTCATCCAGGCTATGGCTTTGCGTAATTAGTTTTAATTCGGTTTCATTCGGAAGAAATACATTTACATAGGGGAGTATCTTCTCGTAGTCAAAATCCCATTTTTCGACCGGATCCCATTGTGGGTCGAGAGAAGTGGTCAAGCCGTTCTCTCTTGAATATTTCAGAACTTCTGGCAAATCTTTCTTTATCCCCGATTGCATAAAAATTGAGGATAGATGGATATGTTTTGTTTTTGTGAAAAGCGTTTTGTCCATATCGTCAAAAGTCATAAAATCCATCGCCCCCTGATATGTTACATTTGCGCGGTCTTCGTGGTAATTCAGGCAAATTGTTGCACCGGACGAGTATTTATCTGATCTTATGAGCATGGATATATCCACACCTTTGTTGGAAAGACTGGATTCAATTAAATCCCCAAAAGTATCTTGTCCGATCATCCCTATAAACCCTGTTTTTGATCCGAGGCAGGCTATGTTTGCTGCAAAAATAGCTGTGGAACTTCCCAAGGTCAGGATCATCTCTTTGGCAAATTTTTCTTTTCCTATTTCCGGCTCCCCGTCAATGTTATTCAGAATCACATCAACATTGAGCTCACCTATCGCGATCACATCGAATTTATTCATGATAAATAATCATTTAAATTCACTAAATTAAAAGCATAAAAATATTTATCCATATCATGCTCTATTCTCGAGAGCACCACTTCTTCGGCATCTATCCCGTTCCTGTTGAGATTCTCATAGAGGCGGTAACGGGCAACCAGCGCTTCAGGGTGTTGCCATATATACCGGCATCCCGTTTTTACCAACCATCCTTTCCTTTCAGCGGGAATATTTTCAAACGGAAGCCCCTTCTCTTCGGGTTGTAACCATTTTTTCCAGCGGTTGGATGCGATGACCAGTTCCCACAGTGTCTGTTTCATATTTGAAAGAACGGCAATTTGTCCCTTTTCGAAAAGCATTTTTTCTGTCTGTTCAAGTTCTGCCAAGGCCTCATATTCGCTTATGGTGAATTCTGGTCCTACATTCGCCGCTCCAATTCCGCAAACCGGATAATCTTCGGGATTTACAACCCCGTCGGTGTAGTGTCCTTTTATATAACTGCCAAATTTACGGACTTTTTGCGTGAGAATGGTCGCCACTTCCCTGTCAAATGTGGTTGTATGTAAATCGGTACCCACTTTCCCGACAATAAAACAGGGCCATACATCGGAGAGATCTTCCTTTTCAAGTCCGGTTTTCAAAAGTCCGATAAATGTATCGAATGTATTTTCATCGGCAAGTCCGCCGTGAACCTCCTCAGTGCCAACTTCGTAAGAAATAGCGGGATAATTGTTCTTTCGCCTGAAGTTTTCGCTATGCTTGATCAACTCTACCGTTCTTTGAGCAACAACCCGGATATCAATAATCTCTCCCACAGGAACGAAAATATCTATTGTCGGATCTACATGAATTAAGTCATACCCTGCTTCGATAGCATCTTCGAACGATTTCTTAACCCCATCCATTGCTCTCTTAAAGTCCCATCTTTCCTGCGATTGCTTATCTTTTAACCAAGGGCCGCCGTGATCTATGGCTACAATATATGGCCCATTGAAATTGACGAATCTGGCTTCATCCGCCAGCATTTTAGTAAACTCTTTCGGTGTGATTCCTACATACCCTTTGTCCGAATCGATCTGATTGAGTGTGGCCGCGAATTTAATTGGCGCATTATTCCGCTTTGCAGCCCTGAAAGAGGCTTTTATAACGGATATAGAGTTTGGGCAAACTGCAAACAATGTACGAGGAACCCCTGTTTGTGATTTTAATTCTTCTATTCTCGCAAGAATTTCTTCTGTTTTTGCCATTTTAATCATTATTAATATATCGTCACGCCTTCCACCACTCTGGATATTTTCCCGTCTGTCGATGGGTTATCGGGGTTAAGATTTAATTTTATTGATTTGAACAGTCCGAACATTTGCCCGATAAGAACATATAGTATTGCATCGAATTCCGTTTGAGTATAATTTTTCGGAAACATCCCCATGTCGAATTCAATATTCATTATCTGTTGTTTTTTTTGTGCTACATAGGTTTGCGCGACAGGTTTCATCTGTTGGTTAATCTGAATCACCAGGTCTTTTTCGTATTGGAAAACTTTTTCATCGTCCGAAAATAAATAAACCAGTAACGTTTTTTCATTTAGAGCAGCTTTTGGCCCATGGCGAAAGCCTAAAAAGGAATCGAACAGGCATATGACTTTTCCGTTGGTTAATTCCTGCAGTTTTAAGTGACACTCTTCGGCAATTCCTTTCTTTTCACCGGAACCCAAAAAAACAACCCTTTCAAATTCATACGATGCTATTTCCTGAATTTTAGCCGTATAGTCGATGAGCATACTTTGTGCCTTTTCACTAAGTATTTCTATATCAGCTTTTTTATCTTCTATGTTGTCAATATTGAAAATTAACATCGAAGCCAATAGCATTGATGTAAAACTGCTTGTCATCGCTAACCCTTTGTCATTGGTTTCTGGGGGAAGAACCAGTGAAAGGATATTTTCCTTCTTAGCCCGTTCGGCTAGTTTGCCCGTGGCGTTGCATGTGATAAATATATGAGCGATATCCCCCTCACAGATAGAATCTGCCAAATTGACAACCGCTATGCTTTCCGGACTGTTGCCCGATCTGGCGAATGAAACCAGTATGTATTTCTTGTTTTTTTGGAAAAAAGTATTCGGATGGGTGGTGATATCAGTAGTTGGTATTGATTTTATATTGTATATATTGTACTTCGGAAGTACGGATGTAAGGATATTTCCGATGAATGACGAAGTCCCCGCACCTGTAAATATTATCGTGACCCCATCATTGTTGTAAGTTGATAAAAAAGATGATATTTCTTTTCTTTTGTTGAAAATGCGCTGATAGGTTCTTTTCCACATTTCCGGTTGTTGAAATATTTCCCCATAAGTATAGGTATCTGAGGAATTAATACTTAACATAATTTCTGATTTTTAAATAGAATTATAATATGTTGCAAAATTAGCCCATAACGAAACTTTCGAAACAATACAAAAACATGTTATATAGCATATTTTTAATAATGTTTACGTATATCATTTATAATAAGATTATTATATAATACTTATTTATTTATATTACTGTTTCGAAATGTTTCGAAATACTATATCCTTAAGATTTTTGTTTCGGTATATTTCGTTTCGATAGTAAAAAAATATTATTTTTGTATGTAAAAAAGCTATGGAGGATTATTCAACAAACGAGAGGAGAGCTGATATTATTCAGATACTTAATCAAAAAAACAGGGTAATGATTGCCGAGCTCTGTGAAAGATACGGCTTGTCGGAAGTAACCATCCGAAAGGATCTTGAAATTTTAAAAAAACGGAATTTGTTATTTAGAATACGGGGGGGAGCGATTCGGATTCCGTCAACTGCCGACGGGAACAGTAATGATGCACGAATAGAAGCAAAAAGGCTTTTTTATTATAAACAAAAAAGAGCAATTGGCAGAATGGCTATATCATTGATCAATGAAAATGAAACCATTATCATTGATTCAGGGACAACTACCATGGAAATTGCTAAAAACCTGCATAATTTTCAAAATCTTACTATAGTGACGAACGCAATTGACATCGCTCTGGAAGTATCTAAATACAATCGATTTAACGTTATTTTGTTGGGAGGTCATTTAAGAGAATCATCTTTATCAACCGTGGGACCTTTGGCAGAGTCTGTATTGAAAGTTTGCTATTGCGACAAACTTTTTCTGGGTGTGGATAGTTTTACGATTGAAAAAGGTATTTCTACACCCAATATTGAGGAGGCAAATATTAATCAAACTATGATTTCTATGGCAAAAGAATGCATTGCTGTGTTTGATTCTTCCAAATTTAACAAGAGAAGTTTTGCATTCATTGCCCACGTGAAGGATATCGATGCAGTTGTCACAGACGACGATATACCTCCCCAAATATTGTCGGAGTTAACCAGAAGAAATATTAAAGTTCACATAGCATCCAATTGATGATCTAAAAAAATGCTGGACAGTATAAGATGCTGCCCAGCGGTTTTGAAACGGTTTATTTTAAGTTATATCCTTGCTTTTATCGCTTTTGTAGCCTCTTCGTAGCCCGGTTTTTCCAGCAGGGCGAACATGTTTCTTTTGTAAGCTTCCACTCCCGGCTGATTGAACGGATTCACATTAAGCATATAGCCGCTTATGCCGCAGGCTTTCTCGAAGAAGTAAATGAGTTGGCCGA
>JALHEL010000556.1 GCA_022837205.1 Leptolinea sp. | reverse complement strand
CGGCTACACTGCCATTCATAGGACCGTCTATCAACTGATGAACAAAGAAAAAATTGAACAGGATTATTTTTTTGAAACCAGTATGTTGTTACAACTCAATATGATTAACGCTCTGATACTGGACATTCCAATTCCAGCGAAATATGAGAACCAAGAAAGTAATTTATCGCCAATAAAAACACTGTTGGTTTTTCCCATCAAGTTGATTCGGGGGTTGATCAATCGTGTGCTCTATCATTACTTTTTATTCGACTTTTCCATCGTATCGATATATTTGATGATAGGAATTCCTTCACTGCTCTTTGGATTCATTTGGGGGTTGGCAAAATGGATCCACGCCATTCGAACAGGTATCGTAACCACAACCGGGACAGTATTGATCGCTGTTTTACCGATCATCATCGGGGTGCAGCTCTTCACCCAAGCTCTTTCACTCGATGTCAACAACATCCCTACGACCTCAATCAGACAAGAATAAAGACCTGGATAAGTTTCTTCAATCGTCACCGGAAAGCAGCTCTTAATCACTAATTACCAGGCACATAAATTGAAATTGCACATGATCTTGTAATGCCACTTGCTTCTTCAGAACTTCTTTCGGTTTCCTGTGACGTCATCGAAATTTTTCCAATCAGCGTTGTGTAAAATGGTATCATTGGCTTGAACTTGATCTTCCTGTTCATAGAACAAAAGCGTTCGATAGGAGTATCAAAAATTCATTACAGAAGGGGTTATGGTCATTTTTTTAATAGCGCCCGTCGTTCTGGCAACATCAATTCTGATCGCAACGATCCTCGAAATAAGATCGAATGTTGCCCTCTTACTGGCACTCTACCTCTTTTCCATTTCAAACATCGTAATAACCTGCACTATTGCCGGGCTCTTCCACCAATTAAATAATCAGTCTGCATATATTCTTATCCATTTCCTTTTTCTCATCATTACCCTGCTATGCTGGCAAAGACACAAAAAGCCCGCAATGCAAACACCGAAGCAATGCTTCCAATCCGTCGGGCAATTTGCCAGGCAGGTCTTTCAATCCCGTGAATTGTTGGTTTTCTTCATACTCGTCTTCATTTCTATCCTTTTCCAACTTCTTTTAATCTATATCATGCCCCCAAACACG
>JALHEL010000555.1 GCA_022837205.1 Leptolinea sp. | reverse complement strand
CGCATGCGAAAAAGCCGGTGTGAAATTGGGAGTTATCAGCCAGCGTCGTTTTTATTGGCCGGTTATACGCATGATTCAAGCCATCCGGGACGGAAAAATCGGCAAACCAATCATCGGGACAATAGAGGTTATGGGTTGGCGCAGTCCCGAATATTACCGGATGGATGGTTGGCGGGGAAAATGGCGCGAAGAAGGCGGCGGTGTAATGGTCAATCAAACCCCTCACCAGATTGATTTATTGCAATGGATGATGGGTGACATCGATGAATTATTCGGCTATTGGGATAATTTCAACCACCCGGAAATCGAAGTGGAAGACACGGCTTTAGCCGTAATTAGATTCAAAAATGGCGGAATCGGTCAAATACTCGTGTCGAATTCTCAAAAACCGGGCTTATGGGGCAGAATTCACATCCATGGTTCAAACGGCGCTTCCGTGGGAGCACAAGTTGAGGGAGGTTCTTCTTTTATTTCAGGCGTAACCACCTCAAAAGTGGAACCGGCTTTTAATGATATTTGGACTGTCCCGGGGGAAGAGAACATGCCGGAAGTCTGGAAGAAAGAGGATCAAATCAAATCCGAAGGGATCGATCCGATGACTTATTTCCATCAGATCCAAATCGCCGATTTTCTGAACGCAGTCATTCATAATCGACCGCCCTCCGTTGACGGACATGAAGGTCGAAAAACGGTTGAGATATTCACCGCCGTTTATCGTTCCCAACGGGATCACCGGCCGATAAAGTTCCCGCTCTCCGCCGAAGATGGATCTGATTTTGACGGTCGCTTAAGTTACGTCCCTTATTCACACCGTTGAAAGGAAAAGAAAAAAATGAAAGCCTTAGTTCTGACCGATTATAAAAAAATGGAAATTCAAGATGTACCGGTGCCGATCATCGCAGAAGATGAAGTGTTGATACAGGTAAAAGCCTGCGGAATTTGCGGTTCCGATATTCACGGATATGACGGTTCATCAGGCAGGCGGCAGCCGCCGGTGATTATGGGGCATGAAGCAAGCGGAGTCATTGTTGAAACCGGAGCAAAAGTCCTCGGGTGGAAAAAAGGGGATCGCGTTACCTTTGATTCCACGATTTATTGCGGTCATTGTTCCTACTGCCGGGAAGGT
>JALHEL010000554.1 GCA_022837205.1 Leptolinea sp. | reverse complement strand
GGAAAAAGGAATCGATAATAATGTAGACAATAATACCTATCACTTTCCGGATATTTTAATTTATTACTTGAACGATAATCCAAAGAATCCGCTTGTGGTAGAGATAATTATGCCGATCAGCGGGAATCTGAAAGTAAATGAATTTTTCAAAAGAGAATCAAAAAATGCGCCCGAAGATAAGGTGGAGGAGTGGAAAAATGATATTGACCGTGCTTCGCTGCTTATTAAATGTCTCCACCAAAGAAATAATACAATGGTGCGATTGATGGAAGTTTTGGTCGATCTCCAAGGGAATTTCATTCGATATGGAGACAGCAATATTGTTCCGATTACCCGCGCACAGATATCGAAATTGTTAGATGTTCATGAATCTACAATCAGTCGAGCGGTTGCGAATAAAACAGTTATGCTTCCCAATAAAAAAGTTGTCCCCTTGTCAGCATTTTTTGATCGAAGTCTGAATGTCCGAACAATTATCAAAGATTTGGTCAAAGAAGAAAAGAAACCACTGACTGACGCAAAAATTGTCGAAGTATTAACCGGGATGGGAATCGATATCGCCCGCAGAACGGTTGCCAAATATCGTGCCATGGAAGGCATTTTACCGGCTCATATGAGAAACAGCGCTAATTTGAGATAAGACGAATGGAAAATATCTCGATTGAAAACTCTTTTGAAGTCAAGACCATTTGCGACTCATTTTTATATTCTTGTATCACTCCCGCTTTTATTTGGGCTGTTCAAGAAGGACGGTTGATTTCGGCAAATCCCATGGGAGTTGAATTTCTCAATTCATTCCGTTCTTCGGTTGATAACACGGAACTTTCTGATCTGATTCGCAACTGGAAAGAGATACCCGATGAAGATCATCATACCATGTGGTTTGAATTTCGATCACAAGACGGCCGAATAAAGCCTGTTCAGGTCAGAAATTCCTATTTAACGCCGGAAAAAACGATATTAGCATCGGTTGTCATTAATCCGCGTTGGAACGTCGAAACAGCCGGAAGTCAATCCATGGATGCATTATTACATATTATCGGAAATGCTTCGGTCACTTTCTGTTCAAGGACTGATTTTTTGGAGGGTTTTGAATCATTCATGGACATGACTTCGGTAGAATTAGGCCTT
>JALHEL010000102.1 GCA_022837205.1 Leptolinea sp. | reverse complement strand
AGGGATCGGTGGAGAACAGACAACCTGCATCTTCGACAAAATTTGGGTTCGTAGAAAATAACCATTTAAATATTGTCGGAGTAAGTTTCGTAAGGGATAAATAGCTATGAAAAAAAAATTAATCGTACTGATTATTATCGCTGCAGTCTTGGCAGCTTTTTCTCCCGCTTCACAAAATTTCAGGGAACCTTATCGAAAGAGTACTCCGAAAAGTGCTCCGACCAAAAATGTTCTTCCCCCGCCTCTCATTAAATCAACCGCTATCCCTGATTTTACCGAAACCCCGGAGACTCTTGAGCCGGTACAAATCCCCGAAGCAACTGAGATTCCGAAAGTTCCCGAAATTCTTGAAAGTACCGAAACTCCGGAGACAATGGAAATCTTACCCGCACAGTTGGGGCAAAAAATTAATTGCGGGAATAAATTTCAATTTACTTTCTATTATCAACCGCTGATGTCAAAATCGAATAGCGGTCAGGTGGCAAAAGGAAAATTTTTGGTAGCGCGTGTCCTCATAACCAATTTGACAGACCGAACGCTCGAAGGCCTTCCTGCCAGATCGTTTCGATTACATGGAATTATCGATGGAGTCGATCAAGAGTATAAATTACATATCGCAAACAGCTTTATTACGAGTGACCGCTGGGATGTCGGCCTGATTACCGATACAATTCAAGCCGGCGGTATGTTAGATACTTTCTTGGTATTTGATGTCCCCGGCAAAGCAGACAATTGGTATTTGAAATTTGAACCGATCGCAAAAAGCTCCGAAGGTCCTTTTTGTCGCGTTGCGATCCAGGTTCCGAAAATTAATTATGTAGATTAATCATATATTGGAAGAATAATTTTATTAAGACCGGAACGCCGAAATAGCCCGGTATTCCGGTCTTTTCTTTTAAAGATAGCAATTCGAAAGTTGGCATGATAAGTGCAACATTAAATCAAGAAAAAGCGACTGTTTTAAATGAATACATCGAATCAATAAAGAGGCAACCTTCATCATGAAATCGACACATCCGTTGTTAAACTTGAAATCCTATTCGTCACATTTTCAAAAAGATTGGGATCCGATGAAAATACTTAACCGTTCGGAAGTAACTTTCCGGAAATGGCGAATTTCCTCTTTATTCTTATTCGTTCTTATTTTTCTCTTCGGCTCAAATCTTCCCGTATTCAGTCAGGAAGCGGATCCCGTACAAGAAGAAAATATTTCTGTTTCATTCGAATGCTCCTATCCGGTTCACGTCCAAAAAGTTGCTCCGAAGTCAGAGGATTCACTTTCCGAATTATCTCAAAAAACAGAAAGAAACGTAGATGTCGTCAAGAGTATCACAATTACCGACAGTTCCGGAGAAGAGACACTGACTGTTTGGAATTATCAATTGGTCAATGTAAACATCGTCTGGGATGCGAGTGATATTACGGATTTGCATGAAGGAGATTATTTTGAAGTTCAGTTACCCCCCGAATTACGTTTTCCGGAGGATGATGAACATGCCGATTTTGATATTTTTGACACAACAGGGGAAAACCAAAAACCGGCCGGACATGTCGTCGTTACCAATGGTACGGGATCCACTCCCGGCAAAGTCCGTTTAACTTTTTCAGATTATGTAGAGGATAAACAGAATATCCAAGGTACATTGACATTGGGCGCCCAAGTCTATGTATCGGAAGGCGGGCAAGGAAATATCATCAATACTGAAATCAAAACCAATACCGGTGAAGTATATAGTTTTAATATCAATGTGGAACCGGTAGACTATACGAACGAAACAATCATCAAATGGTTATACCAGATTGACGATGGTCAAATTGTAAAATGGCGGACGCGGATTAATCTCAGTAAAAAAGCATTAGACAATGTGGAAATTATTGATTATTTATCCGATGAATCCGCGAAATATGTTCAAGATTCATTCTGGTTGACCCGGGTTGATTTTGACGAATACGGTAATATTACGAACGAATATGAAAAGATCCGATTAACCGGAGAAAACGGTTTGACATTTAATGCGGAGAATAATAGTTTTACATTAGAGTTGGGAACCTTGGATCAAAATTCATATCTTTTAGAATATGAAACGACGCTGCCAAATAACATCATAAACAATAAGATTACCCTGAACGCTGTGGACATCCAACGCGTTCAACTCCAGAATCAAAGCCAATATGTCGATTATTCGAATTCGTTGGGGAATATTCAGGGGAATAGTCCGGACTCTGAGACACCTCCGGAAAATCAACCGGAGGAAGGAGGCGGGAAGATAAAGATCATCAAAGTTGAACAAGGGAAACCCGATATAAAAATTGCCGGAGCGGTCTTCCGCATCACAAAAGTGGATGATCCTTTGATGAAACCTATCGAGTTGACTACCGATCAAAACGGAGAAGCGATAAGTCCCGACTTGGTCCCCGGCGAATATCAAATCAAAGAAATTGATGTACCGGCCGGTTATTTATTGAACAGTCAAACAATCACTGTAACCGTCACAGCGGGAAATCCGTATGAAGAATGTACCATATCCAACAGGAAAGTGCCGCCCATTCCTTCCACAGGGTTTTCCGGAGCTGCGAAGTCAATGACAACTGATTCCGGAATTCCGGAAGAATATACGGACACCGAAATGGAACTGGAAATTCCTATGTTGGATATTACGATTCCGATCGTGAAAGTACCATTAAAATAATTCTATTTTTGCAGAAAATCCGACGAAGAAATCGAAACAAATCTGTCCGATTTGCGGAATTAATATGATATAATTTTCGTCGCTCGGAAACAAGCGGGAGTCGCCAAGTGGTAAGGCGTTAGCCTTCCAAGCTAATATTCGCGGGTTCGAATCCCGTCTCCCGCTCTCAGAAAGACATTTTACGAAACAAAAATCGTAAAATGTCTTTTTTTTAGCAGTAGAAGAGATTTTTTACCCGTTGGACAGATCGAAAAATCATAAGAAGATCATTCGGACATGATAAGATAAATAATAAAAGAGGCGGATTTTCCTCAAAAGAACTTGAATAATTCCGCCTCTTGCTTTTGCTTTTGATAAATTTTGGGAATTTATAATAAATCCTATTTCTTCAAATCAAGGGTAGTGGACGTCAGAAAAAACCACGTCCGCTACCGGATGATTGAAAGCTATTTCTTCTCATTGATTGTGTCAAGGTAAAATTCATAGGCTTGCTTATCGGTAAACTTTTCATGCACAATTTTTCCGATCGCCGCAGCCATAGCTGTCGCATGATAGGACTGAAAAATATTTCGTCCCATATCAACACCGTTCGCGCCATGTTGAATGGAGAGATAAGCCATTTGAAGGGCTTCTTGTTCCGGAAGTTTCTTTCCGCCGGCTACCACAATCGGAACCGGACAAGCCGCCACAACTTCTTCAAAATTATCACAATAGTAGGTCTTAATGATGTTCACCCCCATTTCAGCAATGATGCGGGTTGCGAGCTTAAAATAACTGTCCGTGCGTTCCATATCTTTTCCGACCGCCACTACCCCCATCGTCGGGATCGAATAAGATAATCCTGCGTTGATACAACGGGAAAGATTATCAATACTGGCAAGCTGTCCGTCTGCACCGATAAAAACTTGAACAGCCATGCAATCCGCATTCATGCGAATGGCATCTTGGATATCAACCGCCAAAACTTCATGAGAGAGATCATCATTCAACATGGATGAACCGGAAGAAACTCTCAATGCGATCCCTTTCCGAATATCCGGCGGAACGCACGCCCTTAAAGCACCTCGGGTACCCATAAGAACATCCACGTAATCGGATAGATTCGGAACCACGAGATCCAATCGTTCCAGTCCGGCGGTTGAACCCATAAAATAGCCATGATCAAATGCGAACATAACTGTGTTTCCGCTTACCGGGCTGAAAATATTCGCAAGGTGCCGTTTCATTCCCCAATCGAGGTTGTTCGCACCTTTAACATAAAAACTTTTTGTATTGGCAAAAGGAATATCAACATGATAATCTTTCGCGATTTTTACACCTTCCAAATCCGGCATAAAAGCCTCCTTTTTAGCGAAAACAAGCGGAGAGAAATATATATACTCCGCTTGTTTTCAATAATCAACAAATCTTAGAAATTATAATTCCCGACATTTTCAGCTGTGAAGACGACGCGTTCCGGAAGAAGCACAACGCCACTGTTTTCGGGAGCGGTCTTATCACCGGGAACCAATGCATCGTTCGGAACGATTTCAACATCACCGATCTCAGGAATATTGACGGTATCGCCGGCATGAACCACATTTCCGGCTGCGAGATAAGCGGCAAAATAGCAAGCCAAAGCGCCCTGTAGACCACAGTCCCATAACCCCCACCGTGCGATGGTACCGGCTTGAAGGTGAGCGGTCATTCCGGATGGCGGACAGAATCCGGTGATGGTGATATCATCCTTCGTCAGTCCTTTGTTTTCCGCAGCGGTGCACTGCCCCGGAAGAGCGGTTGAGTCATTGCAGATAATCAGGTCAATATCGGGATGAGCATCGAGAATCGCTTCTCCGATTGCTACCGCTTTTTGCGGATCTTGTTCGGAATAATACGGATCCGCAACAGCTACCCAGTTCGGATATTTTTCTTTAATATAAGCTTCACCGGCAACGTACCATGAATTTTGATCGGCAACGGCAGCCTGAGAATAATGCCATACATATTTGACCGGACCGTTCACATCAACACCGCGTTCTTTTAAGGATTCAACGCCCATTTCAACAAGCATCGGGCCGAGTTGAGAAGCCGTACCTTGAGAAACCATTAAGCTACGCGCATCGGAAGAAACATCGGAATCCCAGGTAACGACCACAATACCTTGCTCCTGAGCTTCTTTCAATTTTTCATCCAGCGCTTTCGCATCGACGGAAGAAATCGCAATAGCGTCAACGCCGGCATCAATTGCCTGTTGGATGACTTCCAACTGATCGGTTACGGAAGCTGTGGCACTGCCCATATATTTCACCGTAATGCCCCATTTTTCGGCATATTTCTGGGCACCCGCATTAGCTGCCTCAAAAAATGAGTTTCCCGTAACTTTCGGGATGAACGCAACAACTTTGCCTTTTATGGAATTTTCGGCAAAGACTGTTGATACCCCGACAAGTGAAACAATAAGCACTGTCAGGACAATAAAACGAAATACTGATTTTTTCATACTTTCCCTCCAAAAATTTTTAGAATAAACTGCGTCAGTCTAAATGATGTACAATACGGTTGATCTGACGCAGACTAACCACCAAGATAAGCATGATACCTACCGGAAGATCAAGATTTTGGCTGCTGATGTTAAAGCATAAGGTAAGCCCAAATCGAAGTAAACAAATTACCAAAGCCGCCAAAGCGGTCCCTATAACACTACCTTTGCCGCCTGATGTAAGCGTTCCGCCCAACACCACAGCCGTAATAATCGAGAGAGTAAAGGTGGAACCCAAATTATATTTAGCGGAATCCACTTGAGCCGTCAAAAGAATACCCGCAATAGCGGCACCGATACCGGTCAGTACATATGTACTGAAAATAATCAGTCGACTGTTAATTCCGGAATATTCAGCAGCTTTCGGGTTGTCGCCTACCAAAAATATCCTTCTTCCATATTTAGATTGATGTAACAGCACATAGCAAAGGATAATAAGAATAAGATAAATAACAATTTGAATCGGAATCAAATCAAAAAGCTTCGCTTTTCCTAAGAAGCGGAAAGAGATATAATCACCGTTCGCATTCTTCCCCGGAAAACCGCTGATACCCTGATATGCGGGAATCTTCGAAAAATTCGAGATCACTTGTGCCAACCCGGAATAAAGGAAACTACCGCCTAATGTGACCACCATCGGTTGAACATGACAGTAAGCGATAAAAAATCCCGATAGAGCGCCGCAAAATGCCGCTAAAAGAACAGCAATTGCTACCGCCATCCAGATATTCAAGCCCGCATCATTCCATAAAACACCGATCGTTATGGAGGTTAAACCTACAATGGAACTTGCCTGAATATCGATACCGCCCGTGATCATAACAAAAGTTACGAATAATGAAATAATACAAATGCTGATGTAGTTATTGATATTTGAAAATATTGAGGCAATTCGAAAGAATTTCGGATTAATACTGCCGAATATAACAAACTCTAAAATCAGGATTGCCAGAAGAGTAAATTCCCAGTTTTTGAAGATATTGGTAAGCTTATTCTTCATTCTTGACTGTGCCCTTTCCGGATCTCTTTTTTGGAACAGGATCTTGCAATCAGACGTTCACGGCGTGCGTTTTCCACATTCCGTTGCCGGAGCAAAGAATCAAGCACAACGATCGTAATTAACAGGATGCCTGTAATCGTGTTATCGTATTCGGATGAAAATCCTAAAAATACCAGCAGGCGGCTGATTGACGACATGATGACAGCACCGATAGCCGCACCAATCACATTTCCCAAACCGCCGGACAGGGAAATTCCTCCCAAAACACAGGCGGCTATTGCCGACATTTCATAACC
>JALHEL010000553.1 GCA_022837205.1 Leptolinea sp. | reverse complement strand
AACCGAACCCGGTTGCAATGCTCTAAACGTTTCTCATGCATTTCTGCTGTTTCCCGCGAAATTTCAACCGGATTCGATAAATCCTCAGCGGGTGGAATCAACTCAAAGTCAAAATTCCCCGGTTTGTTTTCAACGGCTTCATCAAAATCAACGGTGATTTCGCTCTGCCGTCTGAGATCGACCTTTTTCATCAGGAAATGATTTCCGTCATGAACGTGTAAAATAATATCCCCTCTGCCGAGCACAAATGAAGCGAAGCCATTGTCGTCGGTTTCGGCGGTTAATAACGGGTATAGTTCGCTGTAATTCACAATTTCACAGCGGACCACGGCTCCGGCAAATGGACGGTTGTCTTTTCTCACAAAAACATTCAAACAGGTTGTTTTGGCATACGTTTTCAGGTTGTTTATCATACAAAAAACAGGGGTACGACCGGCGATCAACTCACCTTTCATATCCGAGTTAAAGACTTTGGAATGAATCAACATCGCTTTCGAAGCTGCCGCGGTAAACCAACCTTTGTCCAAAACGGGTTCGGGTTCACACGCACCGAGATAATGCCATTTCCCGTCCGAATATGCTTCAACCCAGGCGTGATTATCATCACAGTGAGCCCAACGAGGAGTGTAACATTGCCTTGCCGGCAGCCCGACACTGCGTAAAGCGCTGACCAGCAAGGTGCTTTCTTCTCCGCAGCGACCGTATGTCCTTCGAATAACCGTTAATGGTGAAGCTGTCCGGTCATCCGATTCTTTATAAGTAGCTTTTTCATAACACCAATAATTCACTTCTAAGATGGCATCCCGATCGGATTTATTCCGGACACGGGGCCACAGTTCTTCAAAGAACCGATTTTTATAATCTTCGATATATTCGTTATTTACGCGATAGAAGAGAACGAAATTCAGAAAAATATCTTCCGGAATATTCTTCAGCCATGGAACGGTATTCAACAACATGACCGCATGTTTCACATGAATATCAATTAATTGAAAAGGATAAGATACAAAGTCTTGAACCGGCATGAATGTATAACAAAACTCCATGCAAATTCTTTCAACTTCCGGCAATTCTCTGATAAACCGAGCTGTTTCAACTCCGGACTTACCGAAAGAAGGAAGTCGTTGAAGATAA
>JALHEL010000552.1 GCA_022837205.1 Leptolinea sp. | reverse complement strand
TGTGCTCTCCGAGCGGACAGTTCCTTGATATCCCAGAAACAGCAGATAAAAAGAAAAAAGGAATGCATATCGATAAGGAAACCAGCTGGGATGATCGAATGCGTGCCAGAAAAAATCGAGCGGAGAAAGGTTAAAACTGAATATCATCAGAATGATGATCAGCAAGGAACAGAGTTTTTCCCTTTTTTGAATGGAGCGATTGAAAAAATAATAAGGAAGGCAGAGGATTGTCAGGATGCCGCAATAAATTTGGGGAAGACTGTCTTTATACCCGTCAAAAATGCCCGGGAACGATTTCAGGAAAAGATCAAAAAGCGGAAATTTCGATTCAAAGCCGGGAGCTGTCTGTCCAAACAATCCCATATTTTCTTTCAGCACAATTCCCGTGGGGATCAACAGAACCGCATTCAGACCTGCTGCCAACAGAACCGAACCGGTAAAAATCAAGAATTTTTTTCCGATTACTTTCCGATCCGATTGCCGTAAACAAAACAAGTTTTCCAGAAAATAAAGAGCGCTGAAGATTCCCACCATATATCCAATATAAAAATTGGACAAGAAGAGCAGCGCGTAAAGGATCACTGCCGGAATCCATCGGTTATCTCGGACAATTAAATCGATCGCATAAAAAATCAGCGGAAGAAGAATGACGCCGTCCAGCCACATTATATTAAATAAGTAGGTGACAGAATATCCCATCAGCGAGTACAGAACACCAAAGGCAACGGAAAGCGGGGAATCATCTTCCTTCGGAAGATGTTTTTTAAGGAAAAACGAAAAGGTTAAAGCGCTGAGGGAAATCTTCAGGGTGGTAATCAGAGTAATTCCGTCCGCCAAATTTTTCTCCGGAATGGCTGCCAACAGCCAGTTGAAAGGGGAAGGCAGATAGAATGCGATGATTGCCAGAAAATTTAAACCGAGACCGGCATGAAAAGAATATAGAAAGCTGCCGTTCCCTTGAAGCGCCCGTTGATATTCCGCCAAAAAATCGGCATAAATAGAATTCATATCGCTCATAAACAGCGTGCGCGGTCCGAAAGGGAAAATTCCGATTCTTGCTAAAAGGCCGATAAATATTGCCAGGGATAACAGAAAAGAAAGACCGGTATAACGATATTCTTTTAGAAATCCCTTCA
>JALHEL010000551.1 GCA_022837205.1 Leptolinea sp. | reverse complement strand
ATTAAACCTTCGGGAAATGAAGTTTTTTGTAATTTCAAATCTGTACCAAGGTATTAGAAATAAACAGCCGATTTTATCGGCTGTTTTTATTTTCCCGGACCGAATCGACCAGACGTTTCCATTCCTCAATCGACAGCGTTTCGGCGCGACGCATCGGATCGATGCCGGCTTCGATTAAAGCGGCTTCGACCTCAAAAGTCGAAAGCCGGAGATCGGAAGACAACGAATTTCGCAATGTTTTCCGCTTCTGACCGAACCCCGCTTTTGCCAACTTAAAAAAATCATCCGATTCGGCAACCGAAACCAGCGGTTCGTCATATACATCAATCTTAACCACAGCCGAATCCACTTTGGGCTGCGGGAAAAAAGCACCGGCCGGAATCGCCAACGGAACAGATACGGAACCGAAAATCTGCACGCTCAATGCCAACAGACTGAGATCCCCGGGTTGCGCGCAAATACGCTGCGCAACTTCTTTCTGAACCGTCAGGACAATACGGCGCGGCTTTGTTTTTGCATTCAATAAATGGCGAATCACCGCAGAAGTAATGTAATAGGGGATATTCGCAACCACGGAATATGCCGAATCGACAATGAGAGAATCCGGATTGATTTCCAAAATATCGCCTTGGACAATCCGGACATGATCGTACTCTTTTAAAACTTCTTTTAACGGCGGGATCATTCGCCGGTCAAGTTCCACAGCGACCACGTCATCGGCCGCCTCGGCCAAATATCGGGTCAGTCCACCCAAACCGGGACCAATTTCCAAAACAGTCGAATCGGGGGGAATTTCCGCGATTCGAACGATTTCGGATAAGATTTCATCATCAACCAAAAAATTCTGTCCCAAGCCTTTGCTCGGAGTCAGATGATAATGGTTCAGTAACTGTCGGACAGGTAAGGGAGCGAGTTGTTTCATGGCAAAATCCATGGAATTGAGGCGGGTACGGGTGTCAGGAAATAGAGAGTCGTTTGATTACTCCAAGGTACGAAATTTTCATCATTATAAGCCAAATCGATCCAACGGTTATCAGCGACCGGTGAACGGCCAGTGTCACCGATGACGGCAAACCCGTAATCGGGTACATAAACCGTCAGCCCCGCGAATTCGGCATACCAATCGCCGTCGACAGCG
>JALHEL010000101.1 GCA_022837205.1 Leptolinea sp. | reverse complement strand
GCCAATCCTTGTAACGTTTCGACGGCTTCGTCACGGGCGGATTGAATAAACCCGCAGGTATTAACAATCAGATATTCGGACTGTTTGGGATCGATATTAAATGAATAGCCCGCATTCTGTAATATATTGGCTACGGTATTGGAATCGACCGTGTTTTTTGCACAGCCGAGGGAAATTAGATGAAAAGTGTTTTTTTGCATAAGTCCTTGAATTCTAAGGGATGTAAGGTGTAATGGTAAAAGTCGGTGTTGCTTCGAATACCTGAGGTGTGTATGTCGGTTCTAACGTAAGGGTCGGCGTCATGGTGATCGCGGGAGTGGGGGTCATAATCGCATTATTTGTGAACTGGAGTGTTATCACCTCACCTAATTTCCCCATCAAACCTAAAGATTGTTGGTTGTAGGTTATTTTTAGCGCCGCGGCATTCCCGGTCGTAACTTCAATCATTTGACTTGCATCAAACGGATAGGTATTCCCCGGCAGAGTTCTGCCGGTAAACACCACATCACCATCAGAAACGACTTTCATGAACGCTCTCTGATTCGCTTCCACAAAAACTTGAATAGGCCGGTTTGTCTCCTCGACAGTCAAATTTTCTGATTGGGTATTCATCTGTGCCGGTTCCGACGGATTCATTTCGCTTATCGGAACGGTGGGAGTTTCATTAAAATCGCTCGTCGCGGTTACTGTGATGTCGTGAGTTGCCAATTGATTGATAAAATTCAGATTTAAATCGACAGTTTTCTGAACGGCTTTGGCTTTATAATCCGAAATTGTCACAGCGGAATAAATGATAATTGCAAACATCGCGATCAGAACCGATACACCGACAAACAGATCCGGTGTCATGAATTGCCTGAATTTTCCGGCTTTCTTCGTCGGTTTAGGCTCCTTTTTATTCTTTTTTTCTTTTGCGGTTTCGGCAATTCTTGAAGCAGACTTTAATTGCAGCGCATTGGCATATTGAAGCATGATGTTTTCGACATCCAGATTAAGGAAGGCTGCATAATTATTCAGCATCCCTCGTGCCTGAACCGAAGAAGGCAAAGAATCGAAATTACCGTCCTCCATTAATTTAAGATAAATACTGCGGACAAGTGTATGTTTCTCTGCATCTTCATAGGATAAACCGAGGATTTCTCTGCGTTGTCGCAGTTCGCTGCCGATTTGTTTATAAATAGCAGAAACCGGGTCCGCGTTTTGACTGTTGGCGGTATCCGTTTTGGACGGTTGCGATGAACTTTCCGTTTTTTCTATGATCGGTTCCTGAGGAGCGGGCGATTCGGTTTGATTCGACATCTCAGAATCAAGTGAAAACGGTATATCGGGATGATCCCAAGCATAGAGGATTTTTTCCGTATCCAACTTTAAATAATCGGAATACATCCGAACAAATCCCCGACCCTGTACGGGTGAAGGAAGAATTTCCGGACGTCCGTTTTCTATGGCTTGGAGATAAGTAATCCGGATATAAAGATCATCCGACACTTTGCTGAGTGGGATATTCTTGCTCTCGCGAGCCGATCGTAACGCTTTGCCGACAGACACAGACATATTGGGTAATTATAAAAGAAAAAGGCCAGTACATGCCTGACCTTCTTCCGATTGTATATAAAATAGTAATTTATTCTGCTTTTTCAGGTTCTTCGGTCACAAGAGATTCCAGATTGACCTTTTCACCCTCACGATGAACAATCACTTTAACGGTCGGAACAATATCAACAGTCAATCGAACGGTAACATGGTGTTCCCCCAAGGTTCGAATCGGTTCAACTTCCAACTGCCGCTTTTCGATTGAGGCGCCGGATTTCTCATTGATCGCATCAACGATCATTTGCGGAGTGATTGATCCGTATAATTTGCCGGTTTCTCCGGCTTTGCTGGCAAAAGTTATAACCATCCCGTCGATCTTTTCGAATAAAGAACTCATTTCGGTATTCAGTTGAGAACGAATCGCATCCGCTTTTTGTTTGATTTGATCCGCCTGTTTAATGGCACCGGGAGTCGCCATCGTAACAAGACCTTGTGGAATCAAATAGTTGCGCGCGTATCCGTCCGCAACTTTCTTAACATCACCCGCATGTCCGAGTTTATAGACATCTTTTAACAATAATACTTTCATTTTCAAGCCCTTCCTTATTTTAGATATATTTTCCGATGAAGGGTACAACATCGGCGAACAGTATTCTACCAAATAATTGGAAACGGGTCAATTGTGGCTATGACGGGTTGTGTTGTTATTCAGCAAGACTGTCATTCCGATAAGGTGCCGGCGATTCTGTCATCCATTGAAAAGGAGGTTCAAAAATTTGTTCAATTTTTGTTTTGTTTTTTTCGGATATCGTCATTAATTTTTCTCGCTTCATTTTTGTAATACAAATAGAAGCAGTACCAAATCGCCAAGGTCGACAAAATTGATAGGATGATAAAAACGACGATTTCCTTAATTCCGCTCTCGACCGGTACCCATTTTGCATAGAAAGCCACCAAACCGAAAATGATAAAACCAATTGACAAATGGATAAGCGTTTGTAACGGTTTTGTGATTTTTTGATCATCATAGATGAAGGTTGGGAGAGAAAAACCCAATCCTACAACCATTGAACATATTGCCATTTTTACAAATCCATAATCAGGATCGCCGAATGCGGTATCCGTTCCGTTGACCAGGCAAAAAATGATCCCGATTATTGTAAAGATGGTGCAGCCTATTACTATCCCCTCGATGATTCGCTTTATAATTTCTATCATTATCTTCTCCTTTTATAAACCAAAATATCTCTTGAAATCTTTCATATATTTTCTTGAGATATAGTCGGATAGACCGTTTTTCAACTTGAGATTCACCATCCCGTTGAAAAAAGGTTCGATATAATCCACCTCTGAAAGATTTACGACCGTCGATTTTGAAATCTGCATAAAACCGGCGCCGAGAATTTCAGAAATCTCATATAATCTTTTTTTACAGAGATACCTTCTTGATTCACTGTATATTGCCAGCGAATTATTTTCCACTCGTGCCATAAAGATTTCATCCGGTTTGAGCATAAATATTTTTTCTTCGAGCATAACAGGAACGGCATTTTCCTGTATTGAAATCAGAGTCGCCGCTTTTTGGATTTCATCGGTCAGGGCACTTGTATATATAATTGCATATGGCTCGATAATATCTTCTAATATCTTGATTTCGACTTTCAATGAATTTTCTCCTTTTGAGCAAATATTAACATATAGCGTTTCATTCGTCAGCAAAAAATCGGTAAGTGGCAGAAAATATGCGTTGAAATGCAAGAAATCATCTGAGAAAGAAATTTTATAAATGAATATTATCAAAATTTGATTTTGATAATATTTGTTCCCCTTTTTTTAAATCATAGTAAATGATAATATTTTCACGAATGAGGTAAAATAAGCAAAATGCAATATTTTCAGGAGTTAAAATGAAGTCAAATAAATTATTGATAATTATTGTTAGTTTTCTTTTTGCTTTTTTTATAACCGTTAATACAATTAATTTTCATGTTCAATCCCAAGATAATGTTTCTGAAACGATCCGGATCGGTGCTTTAAAGGGACCGACGGGAATGGGTCTGGCAAAGTTAATGGAAGATTCACAGGCAGGGGACGAGAAACAATTTACCTTGACCGGAACAGCGGATGAAATTGTTACCGGTTTGGTTAAGGGGGAGCTGGACTTTGGAGCTGTTCCCTGTAACCTGGCAAGCGTTCTTTATCATAAAACGAACGGCGGGATTAAAGTTGCCGCAATCAATGCTTTAGGCGTTTTATATGTATTAGAAAATGGGAATACCATTCATACCGTTCAGGATTTAAAAGGAAAAACGATTTATACCACCGGAAAAGGGACGACACCCGAATACGTATTTCGATACATTTTGACGAAAAACAGCATCGATCCGGATAAGGATGTGGAGATCATTTTTAAAAGTGAATCGACCGAAATCGCTTCTATGTTTGCATCTGAAAAAAATTTGATCGCATTATTACCCCAACCCTATGTCACAACTGTTCAGATGCAACAACCCGATGTAAGAATAGCTCTTGATCTGACCCAAGAATGGGAGAAAGTAAATCCCGATCATCCGCTGGCTACGGGATGCGTGGTAGTCCGAACTGAATTGACGGAAAATGATCCCGAAACGGTGAAGAGTGTATTATCTGAAATGGCTGATTCCGTGTCCTATGTCAATCAAAACGTGGATGATGCGGCTGCATTGATTGCAAAATTCGGTATCATTCCCAATGCCGAAATTGCCAAAAAGGCTATTCCTTACTGCAATATTACTTTCATTCATGGCGAGGAGATGCAGAAAGCTTTGAGTGAATATTTAACAATCTTATTTGAGGCAAATCCGGTTTCAGTGGGCGAGAAACTACCCGATGAAGCATTCTATTTCAAATACTGAGAGAAAAACATTCCGGCGATTTTGGATTATATTGTTTTGGCTTGCCGTTTGGCAGGCACTTAGTATGATTCCGGGTTGGAATATTTTTCTGGCTTCTCCGATTGTCGTGTTTAAAACAGCTATTCAGTTGGTCCGGGAACCTGTTTTCTGGACCACTGTTTTATTCAGCTTTACACGGATTGTTGCGGGATTCATTTTCGGCTTATGCGCGGGAATTGTATTCGCGATTCTTTCTGTAAATTTTCAAATAATCCGATTGTTATTGGAACCGATTGTATTGCTTATTAAATCGACACCGGTTGCCAGCTTCATTATTTTGGTTTTATTCTTTATTTCAAGTTCTATGCTTTCGACCGTAATTGCGTTCTTGATGGTTTTCCCGATTCTTTATACAAATACCTTGCAGGGAATATTGGAAACGGATAAACAACTATTAGAGATGGCATCTGTATTCAAAATTTCCAAATGGAAAAAATTTCGCTATATTTATGTGCATGATGTTATGCCTTTTTTCATAAGCGGTGTAACAGTTGCGCTCGGAATATGCTGGAAAAGTGGTATCGCTGCGGAAGTGATCGGATTGCCTACCGGCAGCATCGGTGAAAAGCTTTATGAAGCCAAAATATTTCTTAGTTCGGGTAATTTATTTGCCTGGACAGCGGTAATTATTTTAATCAGCTTCGGATTTGAAAAATTCTTCTTATGGGCACTGAGAAAGGTTCAGGTTAAGTTAGAAAGTTGCGCATAGATAATGAAATCCGGATAATTAATTTGACGAAAAGATTCGGAGATTTACCGGTCTTCGATCATTTGAATCTTGCTTTTCAGAAAGGTCAGACGACTTGTCTGATGGGAGAAAGCGGATGCGGAAAAACGACCCTGATCCATCTGATGGTCGGTTTGCTTAAACCCGAAAAGGGAAAGATAACCGGGATCGAGGGAAGCAGAATATCGATGGTTTTTCAGGAAAATCGATTATGCCGGCATCTGAGTGGTTTGTGCAATTGTATGCTCCCATTGAAATCAACAGAGGAAAACCGGAAAAGAGTTCGGAATTTATTATTCGAAGTGGGATTGGATGCAATGGCGGTTGAGAAACCGGTTTTCGAATTAAGCGGTGGGATGCAACGCCGAGTTGCGATCATTCGAGCATTAGCTGCAGATTCCGACATAATTTTTATGGATGAACCGTTGAAAGAAATGGATGAAAATACAGAAAAACTTGTTGTCCAGTGCATCAGGAGAGAATCCGCCGGTAAAACTCTTATTCTGTCGACTCATAATGTTGAAGATGCAGAACGATTTTCGGCCAATTTGATTTATTTAGAAAGTCCATTTATTAATAATCATTCAGAAAAAAATTGAAATCCCCTTTCATGGCTTGAATACCGATTATTAAAAAGAGGAGAGATTCTCCGTAAAGATCTCTCCTCTTTATATTTCTAAAGAGCAAATCAATTCTTTGTTTTGGTTATTTCGTAGTCTCGCGGTCTTTTTTGATAATGGGTATGTAGATATTCATGAGCGATTTCGCTGTTGGGTGTCTTCAGCCATCTGTTATACAGTTCGCCGACCAGCACATTATCATGAGCAACCCGTAAATCTTTACGAATATCATCTGTGATGATCCCTTTTCTACGTTTTGCCCGTTGTTCAGTCTCGTTTGGAATCGGCTGTCCTCCGCCTCCCACACAACCACCCGGGCAGGCCATCACTTCAACAATATCAAATTCCAATTCTTTCGAGTCAATGGCGTTGATGACTTTTTGAACATTTGCCATCCCGCTGACGATTCCCAATTTTACCTCCGTGCCGTCAGGTAAAGTGACCGATGAACGCATCAACCCGGGGAATCCTTCGACCGGCTCCGTCTCCAAATCACTTGTTCGTTCTCCGGTCAAAAGGTAGCGAACTTCCCGAACCACAGCTGTTGCGACTCCGCCGGTCATACCGTAAATGACCGCGGCGCCGGTTGAAAAGCCATAGGGGATATCAAAAGATTCTTCGGACAGCTCATCGAAAACGATTCCGGCCGCCTTAATCATTTTTGCCAGTTCCGAAGTAGTAATAACGGCATCGACATCCGGATGACCGTTCCGACTTAATTCGGGGCGGCGGGCTTCAAATTTCTTCG
>JALHEL010000002.1 GCA_022837205.1 Leptolinea sp. | reverse complement strand
CGCTTCGATATCATGCATCAGGTCGAACCCCCATGACATCGCCGCATGCGGATGAAGGTCCGCTTCGGCTGTCAACCATGAAACATCCGTTAATGGTCCGCTATGAATCACATCGGGTTGGATTTGGTCAAAAATCTCTTTCAGATCCGACAAGATCGCGTCCGCATTTCGAGGATCATAGGGGATTTCTCGCCACCGCCATTCCGCTTCGTGAACCGCCTCCGGCAATTCACGGCTCTCCAAATTTCTTCCCGAGTTCTCGAGCCGCAGAAAGAAAACCTCATGACCGATATCATGAATGGCTTTTAGAAAACGATAATCATGAGGGCAATAATCCCGCGAAAAATAGAGAATTTTCAAGTTAATCTTCCAAATCCTGCCGGGTTATTTCTTTTCCGTAAGGGAGATCGGACAGCACTTTTTTGCCGATCACCGCGGAAATCTCGTAGGGTTTCAAAGCGCCGGGTGTCGCGGGACGTAAGACATCGATCATATCTCGGGTGAGCCGCTCACCGGCTTTGATATCCCGAGCCGCTCTCAGGCAACGTCGTTGAATAACAGCTGTTTCTTTTTCGTTTTCATTGATCTTTTTTTCCGGTGAACCCAACGCGGCTTCCAGTTGGCGGGTGTTGACAACCATTTCTTCCCAGGATTTCGGATTCATGGCGAATTTATGATCCGGACCGATACGCTCATTATCGTCGGTAAAATGCTTTTCAATGACTTTGGCGCCTAATGCAACCGCTCCCAAAACCGTCGCATGTCCCGGCGTATGATCCGATAAACCCAAAATTAAATCCGGCCAAAGCCGGTGATACGTCTCCAAAACCCGAAGATGTATATATTTGAAGTTTTCGAGACTGGCGGTGTAATTTGTATTGCATTGCATCAAAACGAGCTGCGGATTGATCTTCAAAATCGTCTCGACCGCCCGTGTGACATCGCTCATATCCGCTGCGCCGGTTGCCAACAGTACCGGTTTCTGTTTGGATGCAATCCGCTCGAGCGACTCAAGCCAGTCTATTTCTCCGGAACCGATCTTATAGACGGGGATATATCGATCCAGCCAATCAATCGATTCAAAATCATAAGGCGATGAAAAATACAGAATTCCCTCTTTTTCACAGGCTTCCTTCAGTTCCTCGGACCACCGGTCCGGAACGGAAGCATCTTGATAAACCTCAAAAACACTTTTTTGCCATTTTGCTTGGTGGGATTTCTGTCCGCCGAGATTTTTAAATCCGAAATCGGAGACGATTTTCGGCGCTTTGAAATTTTGAAACTTAGCGGCATCCGCACCCGATTCCTTTGCCAAATGAATCAGCATTTTGGCACGGTTCAAATCTCCGTCATGATTCGCTGCGATGTCCGCAATAAAATATACGGGGTGATTCTCTCCAACCGTTTGATTGCCGAATTTCAATTCCATAATTCCTCTTTTTAGCTGTTATCCGTCCGAAAAGATCGAATCAATTCGGGCAAACCTGATTTTTCGGCTTCATAAAAATGATTCAAACAGGTTTCCTGGTCCGGTAAACTTTCTCCCAAAAATTCCCGAAGTTTGTCGGTATTCATAATCAGATAAGGAGATCGCGGTGCATCCAACCCGCCCGCTTGCCATGAAACCGGTTGAATTAAATTCGGATCAAAACCGAACTTCCCGGCAATGTTTACTCCGAATTCGTATTTGCTGAGAAATTCCGGGCTGAAAACATGATAGAGGCCCTTTGCATTCTTAAGCAGCAGTTTCTCCAATATTTCCGCCAAATCCCAAACATAGAGGGGACAGAAAAAGACATCGGTAAACCCGAAAACCCGCTGTCCGGATTTGAGATTTACATAAAAAAACTCGCTTAAGCTGCGATTTCCGGAAACACTCCAGCCGTAAAAATTGACACGAGCGACGACGGCATCGGGGTTCGCCTCGAAAACCTTTTGTTCTCCCAATAATTTGGACCGGGCATAAACATTGATCGGATGAGGAAGATCGTTTTCGGTATATCCGTTTTCCTTTCGCTCTTTGCCGTCGAACACCGCATCCGTGGAAATATGAATCATCGGAATATGCCGTTTTGCGGTTTCTCCGGCCAATCTGCCGGGAAATTCCCCATTCAGTTCCATTGCTGCTTCCGGATTCTTTTCACAGGTGTCCACATTGGCCATCGCAGCACAATGAATGACGGCATCGGGTTGAACGGTATCGATCAATTCGGCGGCAACATCTTTCCGAAAAAAATCCCTTTGAACCATTTCGAAGGGAATTCCTTGCAGCGTCAGATGATTTGCCACTCCGAAAATTTGATATTTTTTGCTGAGCCCCAGCGCCAGATTCATCCCCAGCAAGCCGGATGCTCCCGTAACCAGCAATTTTTTCATCGTTAAAATTCTTCTTGATCGTAAGATTCCATAAAGGGCGCGATCATTTTTTTAATCCCTTCCAAATCGAGCCATTCGGTATTGTTATTACTGGAATAATGATAGTCATCCGGCAATTTTTTGCCCAATTTTTCCCAATCCCTGCCGAACCAAGTCGTGCCCGAAGGTTGGACGATAAACATATCATCGAATTCAACCGTATTTCGTGCTTCGTCTTCGGAAATCAAAACCTCATGAAGTTTTTCTCCGGGACGAATGCCGGTATAAGTAATTTCGGCTTCCGGAGCGACGGCGGCAGCTAAATCTTTTACCTTCATACTGGGAATTTTCGGCACGAACACTTCCCCGCCGTGCATTTGTTCGATACATCGGATGACAAAATGAACGCCTTGTTCCAGAGAAATCCAAAACCGGGTCATCCGTTCATCGGTAACCGTTAATCGTCCCGTTGACCGCTGTTTTAGGAAAACCGGCACAACCGAACCGCGGCTGCCGACCACATTTCCGTATCGGACACAAGAAAGGCGCGTTTCCCGCCCGCCGGCATATGAGTTGCTTTGAATGACCAATTTTTCGGCGGCTAATTTTGTCACGCCATAAAGGTTAACCGGATTCACCGCTTTGTCCGTACTGATCGCCAGGACTTTTTTTACGCCCATATCCAATGCGGCATCAATCACATTTTCCGTACCCAATATATTTGTTTTGACCGCTTCAAACGGATTATATTCGCATGCCGGGACCTGCTTCAAAGCGGCGGCGTGAACGACTATATCAACCCCTTGAAAAGCCCGTTTCATACGATCCAAATCCCGAACATCACCGATAAAATATCGCAAGCGCGGGTCATTGATCCCGGAATTCTGCATTTCATACTGTTTGAGTTCATCCCGGCTGTAAATAATGATTTTTTCCGGATGATATTCCTTCAGCATGACCTGGATGAATTTCTTTCCGAAAGATCCGGTCCCTCCGGTAATCAATACAACTTTATCTGTCCAATCCATGAATTTCCTCCGAGGGGAAAATCTTTCGCCGAGAAAGCCCCGGATGATTTTCCCTTTTAGGGGCGCTAAGCTCCCGTCTATTTTAATTTTCTTTCGTCAATATAATCATCGGATATTGACCGTATTCCCCATAATATTCCGGTTTTTTCTCTTCCAAAGCGAATAAATGTCGTAAGGCGGCTTTTCCGTAAGGATTATGAATTAAAGCCCGCAGCCAACGGACATTCACGCTGCGCCAACAACGAATTTCAATCTTTGAGCGGCCGATTACGGCGGGTAATTCCGATCGAATCCAATTTGCGTCCAATTTTTGAACATAAGTACCGGTAGGGGTTTCAGCCGCTTTTTCGGATTTTTCCTGCCGAGCTTTTCCGTTTTCTTTCCCTCTGATACGGGCAATCCGGTGCCCGATTTTTTCCGCCCGCAGGACCCGTTTCTGCCAATGTTTCATCATCGCCGATTCTGTCCACCCATTAACCACAACCGCTTTTCTCCCGGGCAGTAAAACCCGATTAATCTCACTCCAAGCTTTCTTTTGATCTTCAAGAGGCAAATGATGAAGCGTATGCAAAGAAACCGCTCCCGCAAAAACCTCCGATGAAAACGGCAAATTGGCGACATCTCCGACGACAAAAAGACCATGATCGCCGATCCGTTTTCGGGCTTCTTTTAATGCGGTAATCGAAATATCCAGGCAGACCCGAAATTCAAACTTTTCCGAATAAGCCAGATATTCCCGATACTGAATCGGCCCCGAACCCGCGTCCAGAAAATATTTTCCGCCGTTTTGGAAATAAGGTACCAGACGTAAATGACAGCGATGAATATAATCCGCCGAAACCGGCCTTAAATCTTCATATCGGGCATTCTGATAGAAACCGTCCGATTCCAGTTTCCATCCGATTTCATCGTAAAAATGTCTTACCTCATTTTTAGGAGCGGATCCGCTCATTCCACATCCGTTTCATTCTTTTTCTCAGCTAAAATCTTTTTCCAATCCATCGGCTTTCCGATCAGATAATCAAAGCTGGATTTGTATTCCGCTTGACCTTCTTTACTCAACACATAAGAAAACGGTCGTTTGTCATAATCATCCCACATTTTCACCAAATGCCACGGGAAAGGCCGCGGATAATCAAAAAAGAAGGTATAAGCATAAGTCCATGCCAATTTTACCTGCTCTTCCGTCAAAATCGATTTCTGCGGATCATCCAGAATGGAACCCAAGATTTTATAGTAGTTCACCCAGTTATCGGGATCATAAGTGAATCCTCTGCCGCGATAATGGGTCTGACCGGCAACAATCACCGGTACGCCGTTCATCGCCATTTCCAATCCCATCGTTGTGGTATAGACGAGCCCGACGGTTGCCACATCCACCAAATCATAAGAATTCGTCTTATCGGTCGGGGTAATCAAGTGTATATGTTCCGGCAATCGCGGCAATAAGTCATGAACGACATCCACCATGGAAGTCCCGTGAGTTAATTGTTCCCCGGGATGTACACGAATCACCAACTGGGAATCCGTTCGTTCCACAAAATACTGAACGGTCCTTTCAATCCATTCCGCCATATTCCGGGAAAATGTCTGTCGTCCGAGCGTCAGACTGTCCCCCAACACATTTGTCGCCATAAAAACAATCGGCCGGTCATCCAACTTCAGTTCTTGTTTAATTTTTTCCGTCCCGACTCGGTCACTCCCTTGCCAACGACGGGTAAAGTTCTCCCAAATATCGGCATGCTGTCGTGCCGAAAACATGGCTTTCACTTTCTTTAATTCTTCGGTTTCCACCGGGATATTCTTGCGAACTTCCCACAGATCGTCGGTCTCTTGTCGCATAACTTCCCGATTTTGGGCTATCCAAATTCGTTTCCGTTGCTCACCGAATTCATATGTGACTACCGGAATTTTTAACCACTTTGCCATTCGGTAAGCGATCCCCATTTCCTGAATCGTCCCGTTCGGAATGATCATATGATCGGGTTTATTGGCTGACAGCCAAGGATATAACATTCTGGCGAAACTCTCGTTTCTTTCGAGTCGCATTTTATAAAGAGGATGTTCTTTGTCAACGTCCTCAACCTGCAAGGTATATTGGGCATCGTAGCGAGAGACTTCTTCGATGATCTGTTTCAATTCATCCGGAATCGGTTTATAGGAAGGATGGATCGGCAGAAAGGAAACAATATCCATATATTCCGCCGCTTGTTCGAAAACCTTTTTTGTATATAAATCCTGTCTTCTTAAATCAAACTTGTTGACATCATTCTGCCAATCCGAATAAGGAAGATAGCCGAACGTGACGTGATGCCCTTGGGCAGCAAAATAAAGAGCGATGGTCGCCGCTTCTTCAATCCAATAATGAAGTGATGTAAATACAAGTATTTTTTCCGGATGAGCGTTCGGCGTTTTAAATTGATCAATATCGGCCAACATCTGCGGAAGACGTGCCTGAATATTTTTGAGCGAATACCGTGTCCCGGGTTCGCTCTGTTTTTTCAACTGAAAATAAAATTCAGCGGTAAGGGGAATTTCGCCCAAAATTTTACTGATCGTTTGTTTATAGTTTGATTGCATTAGTCAATTCCCTCTATTTCCCAATTTAATCGCGGTCGGATCATGCCCGATCGTGTTTCAGGCCATTGCGTCCCCGGCGCACCCGTTCCATCCACATTAAACGTCAGAGCTTGTTCTTCGTGAAAATAGCGTTTAATCTTAAAAGTACTGGCATTGACTCCGATCACATATTTTCCTTCATTTAACAAGTCCGCCGGAATAGTGCAACGGCTCCGGTATTTCCCTTTTTCTCGGGTACCGTACTGAGTAAATTTTTCCGGATCATCCACATCAAAACTGGTAAATATAAATTCTCCCCGGGTACTGATTAAGTAAATTCCGACCCGCAAGCCGGTAATGGGGGCATCCAGCCGGTATTCAAATTCAACTTGAAAAGGTTCGGTCGAACGCACCGTTTCCGAGACATGGTTTCGATCAGTCAAAATTCGGATTGCCAGCGGGGTGAACGGGGCCGCATCCTTCGAAATTTCCTCCGCTGTCCAGAATCGTTCCCCACCCTGAGAAAATCCGTGAGACAGGTAATAATCCACCGCTTCCACAGAGGGAGCTCGCATGACCATTTTCCCTTTCTCAAGGACAATCGTCTCGTTCGTTAACCGCAGGATCGCGGACATATTATGACTCACGAAGAGGATTGTGCGACCTTCGTTGGTAACATCGGTCATCTTACCCAAGCACTTCCGTTGAAATTCGGCATCCCCGACAGCCAAAACCTCATCAACCACCAAAACTTCCGGTTCCAAATGAGCGGCGACGGCAAAAGCCAGTCTCAGATACATTCCGCTCGAATAGCGTTTGACCGGTGTGTCGATGAATTCTTCCACTTCTGAAAAAGCGATAATTTCATCCAATTTTCGATCGATTTCGGTACGCCTCATCCCCAAAATGGCGCCGTTCAGATAAATGTTTTCTCTTCCGGTTAGCTCCGGGTGAAAACCGGTACCGACTTCCAGGAGAGAACCGACACGACCTTTGATCGACGCCGAGCCGACCGTCGGCTCCGTCACCCGCGAAAGAATTTTTAATAAAGTACTTTTTCCCGCACCGTTCCGGCCGATGATACCGAGTGCTTGTCCCTGTTTCACATTAAAAGAAATATCTTTTAATGCCCAGAAAGAATTATCGTCCGTCATTTTCCCGTGATGTTTCGATTTGGATTTGTTGAATGGTTCCGTAAGAGTTTCCCGGAAAGTCCGATAAGCGGCAGGAGCCGCTCCGATCCGGTACCTCTTACCAATATCATGAACTTCTACGGCATAATCATTCACGGCAACTCCGCTTAAATAACATCCGCAAACTGTTTTTCCATTCTTCGGAAATAGAACAGCCCGCTGACCAGAATCAAAATGGAAATAACGGCACTTAATATCATGCTTTGAATCGGCAATTTTATATATTCACCCAAAATGGAGGAACGAAATCCGTTGACCACACCGACCATCGGGTTCAAATTATAAATAAATTGCAGTTTGGGGTTCGAAATGATTCCCGATCCGTAAGCGATCGGCGTTAAGTACATCCACAACTGGCTGATAAACGGGACAATGTACCCGATATCGCGATACATCACATCCATCGCCGAAAACCATAAGCTGACACCGAATGCGGTTATTACGGTCAGAAGCAAATAATACGGAATCAGTAATGCATAGATATTCGGAGAATACTGATAATAAATCATAAATCCGATCAAAATAGGTAATGCGACGAAAAAGTCCACAATACAAGCCAGCACGCTTGACAGCGGAAGGACAATTCGCGGAAAATATATTTTTGTGATCATATTCCGATTTGCTACCAAAGATTTACTGGCATTCCGTAAAGAATTTTCAAATAATTGCCAGGGGAGAAGGCCTGCCAATGAAAAAAGCGGATAAGGGATCCCGTCCGAAGGGACTTTTGCCAAGTTGCCGAAGAATATCGAAAAAACAACCATTGTCATCACAGGCTGAATAATCGCCCAGGCAGCTCCGAGGATCGTCTGCTTATAACGGACTTTTAAGTCACGCCAAGTCATAAAGAAAATCAATTCTTTATAATGCTTCAGCTCTTTAAAATCGATTATTTTCCAACCGTTGGATGGTTTAATAGTTACACGTACATCCTCTGGCGAGGTTTCAAGTCCCAAATTCCCTGCTCCGTTTTAATTTTCTTTAAGAATGGCATCTCGATTCGAGATGTAATAATCAATAGTCTGCTTCAATCCGTCTTCAAAACTCATCTTTGCGGTAAAACCGAAGTATTCCCGGGCACGAGACACGTCCAAAGCCCGTCGCGGCTGCCCGTTCGGTTTACTGGTATCATAGACCAATTTACCTTCATATCCGATTAAGCGTGCGATCAGCTCAGCCAAATCTTTGATTGAAATCTCCATACCGGAACCGATATTCACCGGTTCGGGACCGTCATATTTTTCGGCTGCCATGACGATTCCTTCGGCGGCATCCCCCGCATAAATAAATTCGCGCGTGGGTGAACCGTCCCCCCAGATCACAACCTCCGGAATATGATTCAGTTTTGCTTCATAACATTTGTGTATCAACGCCGGAATCACGTGGGAAGATTTCGGATTGAAATTATCTCGCGGGCCGTAAAGATTTACCGGTAACAGATAAATGGAATTAAATCCATATTGTTTTCGGTAAGCCTGAGATTGAACCAACAACATCTTTTTTGCCAGCCCGTAAGGCGCATTCGTCTCTTCCGGATAACCGTTCCATAAATCATCTTCTTTAAACGGAATCGGCGTATATTTCGGATATGCGCAAATTGTCCCGATCGCTACAAATTTTTCCACTCCCGCTTTCCAGGATTCATGAATCAGTTGAACACCCATCATCAAATTATCGTAAAAAAACTCCGCCGGATGTTCCATATTGGCACCGATACCGCCGACATTGGCAGCCAGATGAATAATGACATCCGGTTTCGCATCGGACAACATTCTTCGAATATCCGAAACCTCAATCAGATCATATTGTTTCCGCAAAGGGATAAAGATATCGGTAACCCCTCTTTTTTTCAAGCTTTCCTGAATAAATGACCCTAAAAAGCCCGCTCCGCCGGTTACGCAGATCCTTTTATTCGCCAAAGGTGAAGGTTCAGTCATCTTGATTCTCCTTATTCCTTCCGTCGAGTGGTTGTGCCGAAGCCTTTTTCTCGGGAAAATTAATCGAAATTTGTAAACCGTTGACGCTGATAATCGGATCTTGCTCTCCCCCCGACGATACGATCTTCAACCCGCGGGAAACGGCAATTAATCGGCATATTTCAGCCGCGTCTCCGTCCCCGTATATTTGAATCGTCGTAAAATGATCAGCCTCACAGCGATCTAATAAATCCTGCATTTGTTTCTTAATTGTCCGGTAGGCACTGAACGATCGCTCAAGGAATTCGGTATAAAGTTGCCGGCTCAACGCCGTTCCGGATTCCGTCACGAAATAATTCAGTTTTCGCCCCTCACCGGGAACTGTTCTAAGAAAGCCATCGGAAACAAGCCGTTTCAAACGCCAATTTACCGTACCGACCGCAACTCCCAACTGCTTTCCGATCTCCGCTTGAGACAGCTGCGGATTTTCGGCCAGCAATTTCAGAATATCAAGGTCTTTCGAATCATAAGCGGTTTCATAAGTCATAGGCGTCGAATATTCAATGACTGAATTATATTCAAAATCCTAAATTGGTCAAGTTACCAACTTCTATAACGTTATGTCAAGACTATTTATCACCTTTTTATAGTGATTATTATCATAATCATTTCTTAATAAGCTGCGTTGAGTTGAATAATTCTATTTATAATGACAGAAACGTCATTTGAAAGGAGTTGAAACTTTGTACCGTTTATCAAACACTCAAAAAGAAGTTGTACTGCAATGGCAACGTTTTTTCCATCAAAATCCCGAAATCAGTTTTAATGAAGTGAAGACTTCCGAAAAAATCACCGAAATCCTGAATCATTATGGGATCGAAAATCACAGAGTGGGTCAATCGACCGGAATCTCCGCTGAAATCACCGGCGAACTGCCATCCGATTCACCGAAACGGATCATGTTACGCGCCGACATCGATGCATTGCCCATGGAAGAACAAAACGATCTCCCCTGGAAATCTCAAAACCCCGGTGCGGCACATACCTGCGGTCATGATGGTCATACCGCCGCTCTTTTAGGAGCCGCTGTTTTACTCAACGATAACCGTGTGTCTTTTTCCGGTTCCGTTCGTTTGATATTCCAGCCGGCGGAAGAATCGGTCGGCGGGGCGAGCATCATGATTCGGGAAGGGGAATTAGACGGCGTCGACTTGGCGGCCGGCATTCACTTCTGGCCGGCGTTGGAAAGCGGAAAAATTGCCTGTGAATACGGAGCGGCTATGGCAGGATGCGAACATTTTTGCATTCGCTTTTTCGGAAAAGGCGGCCATATCAGTGTACCGCATCTCGCAAACAATCCAATCCTTTCGGCTTCGGAGACATTTATTCAGCTGCAGACCGCAGCCGCCCAGCAATTTTCACCGTTCGAAGAGTTGCTGATCGGAGTCGGAAAAATCGTCGGCGGAACCCAGTACAACATCATTCCGGAAGAAGCGCTTTTGGAAGGCACAATCAGAGCTTTTCAACCCGAGACACTACAAAAAGTCCGTCAGGTCGTTCGAAATACGGCCGAACATATCGCGGCAGCAAACAATAACACCTGTGATATTTCTTTCGGCAATGGAATTCCACCGGTCATGAATGACCCGAAAGCCGTGGATTTGGCGATTCAGACCGCTTCGGCGCTGATCGGGAAAGAGAATGTTTTGACAGAAATACCCAAACAATTTACCGGAGATGATTTTTCTTTTTATGCAGTCGAGAAGCCGGCCGCATATATCAAAATCGGCTCTTGGGACCCGTCGAGGCCGGAAACGAATAATCCGTTACACAGCCCGCGTTTCAATCTGGATGAGAAAGCGCTTTACTTGGCTGCGGAATATTTTGCGAATTACGCCTGCGCTTTTTTGCGGAATCCGGCTGAAGAATCGATTTAGATCCTCAATTCGTGCCCTTCAAGATCGGATAAAAAACTTGTAATATTTTTCGTGATGATTCGGTCATTGCTTTTATAATTTTTGCCATGAATAAAATGAAACTTTTAACCGATAGCAAACTTTGCTTGTGTTTGGGGCGAGGAATACTGTTCATAACCAGTTTTGGCTGAATTTGCTGATATTCAGAAATTGGCGAACGGAATTCCTCGCTTTTTACAGTTGAGACATCCGTTCGTTTTTTATTTAAACGGTTTCTGACCGTTCGGATGTCAACAGAAAGGTTTTATCTGAAAAGGAGCTGCAATGAATAAAAAATTTTTTCTTGTCTTTTGCCTTATGCTTACGGCGATCCTTTTTTCGACGGTCGGAGCTTTCGCTCAAAGTGAAAGCAACAGCCTGACTGTCGCTCTTTCGGTTGAGCCCGTTTCTCTGGATCCGGCGGGCGGATTGTATATTCCGGAACAATTGCTGATTCAACAAATCTATGATCCGCTGATTTATGCGGACCCTGAACAAAATCTTCATCCGGGGCTGGCTACTTCTTGGGAAGTTAACCCGGAAGGAACAGAATTTACTTTAAACCTTCGCAATGATGTGAAATTTCATGACGGAACCCCTTTCAACGCCCAAGCGGTAAAAGTTTCTCTGGATCGCGCTGCGGTCGGAACCACTGTGGCAGCGGCCGCACCGGCTATTCTTACGGACTATATTGAAACGCAAGTGGTAGACGATACCCAAGTGGTTATCAAATTCTCGACTCCGCATGCGACCTTTCTGCAGGATTTGACGCGCCCGTGGCTGATGATTTCTTCCCCGGCCGCCATCGAACAATACGGGGATGATTACGGACAGCACCCGGTCGGGACCGGCCCCTTCATTTTCAAAGAGTGGGCAGCACAGGATCATATCACGCTTGTCAAGAATCCCGATTACAATTGGGGCCCGGAATTCTTCACTCATACCGGACCTGCCTTGTTGGACGAAATCGTATTTCGGGTTTTGCCGGAAGCGGCAATTCGTCTGACCGCATTTCAAACCGGTGAAGCACTGCTGGTTCAGGATCCGTCCTATCTGGAAGCTTCGCAGATGGCGAATGACGGTTCCACCCAAGTTTTCACTTTCACCGCCCCCGGAATGACATCTCATCAGATGATCAATGTCGAAAAAGCGCCGACCGATGACATCAATGTTCGAAAAGCAATGATTTACGCCGTCGATCAGGAAACAATCGTTCAAACCGCTTTTTATGGACTGCAGAGTGCGGCTCACAGCGTCATCTCACCCACTACCTGGGCATTTAACGAGGAAGCGAATAATCTCTATCGTTATGACCCGAAAAAAGCAGCCGAACTCCTTGAAGAATCGGGCTGGGTCGATACAAACGGGGATGGAATTCGCGAAAAGAATGGCGTTAACCTTCATATCGAATACCCGGCATTGCCCGCTTATGAAGAGGCATTTATGGAGTTGCTCGCATACTATCTGAATCAGGCTGGGTTTGAAGTGAATATTACCAAGCTGGACGATGCGGGTATTTCCGAATTCGGTTATGCCGGTAAACATAATATTCTGAATATGGGTTGGATCAGCCGCGATCCGTCTGTCCTCAGCTATGTCTATCTCTCCGATAATATTGAAGGCGGAAATCAATCCGCTTACTCGAGATTCCGGAATGCACGGTTAGACGAAATCCTCAAGACGGCTCCGCAGACAATCGATGCCGATCAACGAAAAGCACTTTATGAAGAAGCACAAATGATTATTATGGAAAACGCAATCGCTCTGCCGATCCATACCTACGGGAATGTTTATTTGGCGGCAAAGAATGTAAAAGGCTTCCGTTTTGATCCGGAAGGTTACCCATACTTTTACGAGATTTCTCTCGCAGCTGAGTAAAGGATGGGAAGTTATTTAGGTCGGAGGTTATTGACCTCCCTGTCAATCCTGATCGGGGTGTCAATTTTAACTTTTCTGATGTTACAGTTTGTCCCCGGTGACCCGGTTCGGGCTTTAATCGGAAGACAAACAGTTACACCCGAAAGACTTGAAGAAATCAAACAGGAAATGGGATTAAACGATCCCATTCCTGTTCAATATTTTAATTATTTAAAAAAAGTATTATCCGGGGATTTCGGCCGCTCGCTGAAAAATAATCGACCGGTATTGGATGCGATCATGGAACAATTCCCCAGCACGCTGAAACTGACCGTCTTCGCTCTGATCCTATCCACATTTTTCGGCATTCTTCTGGGCGCGATATCGGCGGCGACATATAACAGCTGGGTGGATCGATTCCTCTCTTTCTTCTGTTTGGGAGGTATTTCTCTTCCCCCGTTTTTTCTCGCACTCTTACTGATTCTGTTTTTTTCGGTCAGGAACAATTGGCTGCCGGCCGTAGCCAGCATGAATGATTGGAGAAGTATTATTCTGCCGGCGGTGACTCTCGGTTTCGGAGAAGCCTGCTGGCTGGCAAGAATTGTCCGCTCCAGCATATTGGATGAAATGAACAAGAATTATCAGAATCTGGCTCGCGCAAAAGGTGCCAGCAACTGGACAATTCTATGGCGACATGTTCTGCCTAACGCCAGAATCCCGATTGTCACGGCTATCAGTATTCAATTTGTTTATCTGATGGCGGGATCTGTTGTGGTTGAATCGATTTTTGCCCGTCAGGGTATCGGCAGGCTTGCAGTGACGGCTATTCAGAATCGCGACTTTCCGCTGGTTCAGGGAACGGTTACGATTATTGCGGTGGTTTACGTTATCAGTAACACGCTGACCGATATTTTCTATGCCATGGCTGACCCGAGGGTTCGTTTGCAATGAATGAAATCAAATTTATCACGCAAAACATTGAAACCAGACGGCCGAGCACCATAAAGCTTCTGCTGCATAATTTTAATTTCGTTGTCGGTGGGATTATATTGATCATATTGATTATCAATACGATTTTTGCACCTTTGATCGCAACGGAAAATGTAAATCAGGCAAATCCCACTCAGACGTTTCTTCCGCCCTCGAATGAACATTTGATGGGAACCGACAATATCGGTCGGGATATCTGGTCCCGTGTCATTTACGGCGGCCGGGTCTCATTGGCTGTCGGGTTGGCGGCTATGATCATCGGAATGGTATTCGGGACCCTAATCGGGATCGTCGCGGGTTTCTACGGATCATGGGTAGACAGCCTGCTCTCTTGGGTGACCGAAGTGCTGATGGCATTCCCGGGCATACTGCTCGCCTTGACCGTTATGGCGATTTTAGGACCGGGGCTTTCCAATGTGATCGTCGCCGTCGGTGTAGGCTCGATTCCGCAATTTATGCGCATGGCCCGTAGTTCGGTGATGAAAACTCGTGAGTTGGACTTTATCGATGCAGCACGCACCATCGGCTGTACCGACGCCCAAATCCTTTTCAGACATATCTTACCGAATATTTTGCGCCCTTTAATTGTCCTGGCCACTTTGGGGATCGGCGGCGCAATCTTGGAAGGTGCATCTTTGAGCTACTTGGGATTGGGCGCTCAACCGATGACGCCGGAATGGGGCTCCATGCTTTCAAACGGCAGAGCATACCTCGGCAATGCGTGGTGGATCAGTGTGTTTCCGGGAATCGGGATTTTCCTTGCCATTTTAAGCATCAATATGATCGGCGAAGGATTCAATGAAGTTTTAGATCCTTCAAACAGGCAATAATACTCAAACGATAAAGCGCGTCGGAAAATGGCAAGTCTGATTATCAACGGAAAAATAAAAAGGGTCGAACCGGATGAGACAATCGAAACGGCGATCTTAATCGATAAAGGTCGTATTCTTCAAATTGCCGATCCCGAACGAATCAATTTGAAGATTTATGATCGAACGGAAATCATCGATGCAAAAGGTGCGGTGATTTTACCCGGTTTTATCGATGCTCACAATCATTTCACGATGATGGGAACCCAGCGATCTGAATTGGATTTAAGCGGTATCCGAAATCGAGAAGATATTATCGAAAAAATACGGCAGGAAAATGCAAAACTCGACCCTCAAATGCCTATTATCGGATTCAACTATGAATTTGATTTCATCCACCAGGATCATCGCCTTTGCGCCGCTGATTTGGAAGCCGTTGCCCCCGACCGGATGATTCAAATTAGTGACCGCGGCGGACATTTGTCCGTCACAACACCATCAACGTTAAAAAAAGCCGGAATTCTTTTGAATTCGCGTGAATATGCGGATTGCATTTTTCCCTGCGGAGGAAATTTCGGCGGTTTTACCGGCGAAATCTGCGGTGTAGCTAATTCGCTTTTAAGCGATTATCTGCGCATTCAATTCAGAGATGATCAAACCTTGAAAAGAGCTTGGAAACAGGCATCGAATATCGCGACGGAACATGGAGTGACCTCAATCCATGCCTTGGTTGTAGAGGAAGAATTTGAAAAACTGATTCAATTTCAAAATCAGTTACCGATTAAATTAAAAATATATACAGAGACTAAAAATTGCAAAGCGGTTAAAACCGCCGGACTGAAACAGGTCGGCGGTTGCGGACGGGTGATGGTCGACGGCGATACCGGACCGTATACCGCGGCATTCTTAGAACCGTACCGAAACCGACCGAATACCAAAGGCTTGCTTTACTATTCTGACGAAGAACTCGAAGATTACATCTGGAATGCCCATTCCGCCGGTTTGCAAGTCGCATTGCATTGTATCGGCGATGCGGCTTCGGAACAATTTCTAAATGCCATCGAAAATGCACAACAGCGAAATCCGCGCCCGATCAGACATCGAATCGAACATTTTGAGTTCGGAACCTCGGAACAGATCACTCGGGCGAAAAAAATGGGCGTCGCTATTTCTCTTCAGCCCACATTTAATCATTATTGGCCGCATACAACTTACTTTTCGGATTTGGGCGAAGAAAGAGCGATGCGCAGCGACCCGATCCGCTCCGTCATCGATCGGGGAGTTCCGGTCGGGTTCGGATCCGATTGTCCGGTAACCCCATGTGATCCGTTGTTAACAATTTACAGTGCCGTAAATCATTCTCTTCCTCATGAAAGAATCAGCCCGAATCAGGCGATAAGATGCCATACGCTGGGAGGAGCTTATTTGGGGAACGAAGAGACAGAAATAGGAAGTATCACAGTCGGAAAAGCGGCCGATTTGGTTTTCTTGGCGGCCGATCCGGCGCAAGTAAACCCGGATGAAATCAAGGACATACCCGTATTAAAAACAATCATAAATGGAGAAACAGTATATTCCGCCAACTGATTTCTCGCTTCGCTTTTTTTCCCAATCACCGATTGGGTCTATTGTCGATGAATCAAATAAGATAAGTAGATCATGATCGAGCCGGCTGAAGCGGCATTTAGGGATTCAATCCGGCCCTTCATAGGAAGACGAACCAGCTGATCGCATTGTTTTCTGGTCAGCGGGCGGAGTCCTTCTCCTTCGGAGCCTACCGCAATGGCAAGGTTTCCGCCCAATTTTTGCGGATCTGCCAAATCCGATTCTGCTCCGCCGTCCAAACCGATTACCCACACACCCTGTTCGTGCAACCACCGAATTGCCTGGGATAAATTCAACTGCACGATCGGAATATATTCGGTTGCACCGGCCGAAGAAACGGTAACCGCCGGAGTGACACCCGCCGCCCGAGACGGAGGAATGATTATCCCATGCATTCCCGCCGCTTCCGCAGTGCGGATTAAGGTACCGAGATTTTGCGGATTTTGTATCAGGTCCAATAGGAGAACAAACAAGGGTTCTTGCTTTTCGGCAGCTCTGTTCCGAATATCCGGCAAATCGGAATAATGAAATCCGCTGACTTCCAACGCCATCCCCTGATGATTTTCATCGAGCGAATCCAAACGGCTGCGTTCCACTTGGATCGGAAGTACTTTTCGCTTTTCGGCTAACCGAATAATTTCTTCCAGTCTTCCTTTAACCGTTGCGCCTTTTGCGATTTCCAAGCGGAAAACTTCACGGCTGCCCGCTCTCAGTATTTCATAGGCGGCATTCCTGCTGGTAATCCATTCTTTCATTCGCTAACCAAGCCTAAGCCCAATGCCAACGCGTTCCATCTTTGCTGTCTTCTAAGACAACTCCCAATTCCGCTAACCGATCGCGAACTTTGTCCGAGAGTTCCCAATTCTTTTGTTTCCGCAACTCCGTCCGCAAATCAATCAGCAACTGAATAAACGGATCGGCAGCCGCTTGATTTCGATCCGCTTTGGGTTCGTTCAGAAGGAGTCCGAAAACGTCGGTTAACTCCCGCAACATCGCTTGTGCCGGTTCCAATTCCGCATCCGTGGCACCCGCATCGCGAGCAATATTAATCATTCGAACCAATTCAAATAATTGCCCCAAAGCACCCGCCGAGTTAAAGTCGTCATCCATCGATGCGATGAATCCTTCTCGCGTCGCTTCAATCTGAGATCGCAATTCCTCCGAAACTTCCTGCGGAGCGCCTGCTGCGGAAGGGTTTGCGGGCTGGAACGCCGATCGCAACCGCTCAAGCCCTTTTTCCGCTTGAAGAAGAACCTCTTCGCTGAATATGATCGGATTCCGATAGGCCGAGTTCAAGATCAGGTAACGGAAAGAATCCGCACTGTGATGTTCCAGAAACTCATCGATACTGATGATGTTACCGATGGATTTGGACATTTTTTCACCGCGCAATTGCAACATTCCGTTATGAATCCAATAACGGGCAAACGGCTTCCCCGTAAAGCTTTCGCTTTGCGCAATTTCGTTTTCGTGATGCGGGAAAATCAGGTCGTTCCCGCCGCCGTGAATATCGATCGACTCCCCGAAATAATGGTAATTCATAGCGGAACACTCGATATGCCACCCCGGTCTGCCCGGTCCCCAGGGGCTTGGCCAAGAAGGTTCGCCGGGTTTGGCGGATTTCCATAACGCAAAGTCCAACGGGTCTTCTTTTCGATCATCCGCTTCCTTCCGAACACCGACCAGCATATCATCAAGCTGTCTTCCCGAAAGTTTTCCGTATTGGCTGTCTTTTCGAACTCGGAAATAAACATCTCCGTCCAAAGGGTAGGCCATTCCTTTGTCTATTAAACCTTGTACCATTTTAATAATCTGATCGATTTCCTGGGAAGCCCGCGGATTATAGGTAGCCGGCTTAATGTTCAAATCCGCCAAATTTCTCTTAAAATCTTCGATATACCCTTCGGCTAAACGGAAAGGATCGACATGCATCTCATTCGCCCGGTTGATGATTTTGTCATCTACATCCGTAAAATTCATGGCAAATTGAACTTCATATCCGCGATATTCCAGATATCGCCGGATAATATCAAAAACCAAGGCAGACATCGCATGCCCGATGTGCGCTTTATTGTAAACGGTGGGTCCGCATACATACATCTTTACCTTATGCGGTTCCAGTGTCTCAAACGGTTCTTTTTTTCTCGTCAGCGTATTGTATATTTGTATACTCATAGGGTTGCTGTTCCATTTCTGTTTCAGGCTTGGCAAAAATCATCCTTCCGATTGCCGTTTGATGAATCTTTGTCACCATAACGCTGATTTCTTGTCCGATATACATGCGACCGTTTTCCACGACGACCATCGTCCCATCCTCTATATATCCGACCCCCTGATTATATTCTTTTCCTTCTTGCAGAACGTGAATCATCAGCGTCTCACCCGGAAGTATGACTGATTTTACCGCATTTGAGAGATCATTTATGTTCAAAATGGTTATCCCCTGCAGGTTGGCAACCTGGTTTAGATTATAGTCATCCGTAAGAATGGGACAATTGATTTTCTTCGCCAACGCAATCAATTTCCCGTCGACATCACGAATATTTTCAACCGCTATATCGCGAATTTCGACCTGAGCCGGAAATTCTTTTTGAAGTTGGCGCAATACTTCCAGACCGCGTCGTCCCCGCTGTCGTTTTAGTATATCCTCCGAATCGGCAATAAATTGTATTTCCTGGAGCACAAAATTCGGAACTACCAATTTTCCCTGTAAAAAACCGGTTCGTACGATTTCCGCGATTCGCCCGTCGATAATCGCACTGCTGTCGACCAGTGTAATTTTTTCGTTTTCATCCGACTCTTCTGGTTCAAAAAATCGGGGCGGCATAAACTTTCGAAACCAATTTATTTTTGATATACCCGCATACACCCCGAGATAGCCTAGCAGCAAAGCGATCAGGAAAGGCAGAACTTCTCCCAAAGGATCCGGCAAAAATGAAGCCGGAATCGAAAAAAGCGCCGCGGCAACCAATCCGAAGATTAAACCGATGGTAGCCGCAGCAACTTTCTCGGAAGATTCGTTTTCAAGCTTAACTCGCAATCGCCGAACCGGATGAACAATAAGAGGCACAACAAGGAAAAAGCCTAAAACGGCTCCGATGATTGCCGAAACAATCAGCACCCGGATAGGATACAAATTTAAAGTTGTTACGGAACGGGAAAAATAATAACCCAACCACCCGCCTAATAAACCAAATGAAACCGCTCCGATTGTCCGATTTTTTTTGTCACTCTGGTCCATAAGTTTTCCCTCTGAATATATTCCTTAATTTAAAAAAAGAATATAGAACTCTGACGGGCCTAAATCTTTTTCGACTTATTATTTGGTTTAATGATTCCAATTAAAAAGTAATACAAATTTCGATCTCTTGTCAGACAAATATAATAACAATTTATAATAATATTTTTATTATAACATATCCTTATTCCGCCGGACGGAATATCTGTAAATTCAAAACCAAAAACGCTCTGAAAGCTGCCGTTTAATCGGAAAAGCTTGGGGTTATTTCTCGGGAACCACAATACCTGTGAATTTTCTCTAAACCCGTCTATCACTGTAAAATTCGATACTGCCATCAACGTTTCAGAGAAAAAGCTTTGATAAACGAATTCTCTTCGAATTCCGTTGAAATCACCTCGTTATTCATCAATGGAGATCTTTTGTAACCAGGATGCATCCTTATTCTTCCGGTAAAGCACCGAAAACCCGATTGCGGCGATCAGACAATAAAAACCGGCACTGTACCAAATCGATTGCGGGATAAATTGATCATATAATAAGCCGGCCAGCGCCGGTCCGAATGCATTCCCGATCGGATGAGAAAGATTGTAAATACTCATATATCTCCCGCGGGCATCCGACGGTGCTCTTTTGGCAGTTAAAGCCAACATGGTGGGAGACATCAATAATTCGCCGATCGTCAAAATTCCCATGCAGATACAGTACCAAATTACATTCGCACAAACGACATACAGGAGAAGCCCGACAGTATAAAACAGCGATGAGATCACCATAACCAGCATGGGATGAATTCTGACGGTAAATTTCATCGCTCCCAATTGCAAGAATACGCACATCAAAGCATTCACTGTAAAGACATAGCTGATTTGGCTTTCCAAAATTCCATAAGTTTCCGAAGCATAGAGCGAAAGCAAATTAAAAACGATGGATGAACCCATATAAATAAAGACCGCCATTAAGATGGTCGAGACAAATACGCCGTCTTTTAGAACATCGTGATACCCTTTTGTCGGAATTTTTACTTCGTTTCCCGTTATCGGCCGTTTTTGAAGTGTTTCCTTTACCGTGAACAAGAAAATAACGAAAGAGATAAAATACCCGATCGATGCCGAATAAAAAATCAGAGAGTAAGATTTAATGGCCAATATTCCGCCGAAAATCGGGCCGATGGCGATGCCGGCATTATTGACCATTCGCATCAGAGAATAAACTTCCAAACGGTCTTCGGCTTTCACCATGTCTGCGATCATGGAATTGGACCCGATGGGGTAAAACAAATCCATCGCCCCCCAAATGCCCATGAGGATCGCAAATTGCCAAATCGTCTGGGCATATACCATCAAAAAATAATAGACGGTTCCTCCCAAAAGAGAAGCCAGCATCACACCCCGCCGTCCGAACTTATCACAGATTGTGCCCGCGATAAAAGATGCCAGAATCCCCGTCACCGCTCTTAAAGAAATCAATAGGGTCGTTGTCCGAAGTGGCAGATTTAACCGTTCGCGGAGGTAGATGTTCAGGAAAGGCCAAGCCATGGAAGACCCGATGGAAAAAATTAACGATCCGGCAAAAATCACCCAGATTTGGAGCGGAATCCGTTGAAAATTTTGTTTCAGTTTTAAAGGAAAATGCATCGGACCTCAGCGACCGTAAAATTGATCAGCTTGACAAGTTTATCATAGCATCGTGGGTTTCATCCTGAACATTCGTACAACGGAAGAAATTGAAGGCTGTTTATGATAGAATTTGAGCTTAGAATCTCAGTCGGGAAGGAAGAAACGCTGAGAAGTCGAATTCAAGAGGTAATAAAATGAAACAACCCGTACTTGTCACAGCAGCCTGGCCCTATGCAAACGCTTTCATTCATGTCGGCAATCTTTCAGGTGCTTATCTTCCTGCCGATATCTTTGCGCGATATCAGCGATTGAAAGGCAGAGACACCCTTTTTGTATCCGGCACGGATGCACACGGGACACCGATTACCGTTCGAGCGGATGACGAAAAAACAACCCCCGAAGTCATCTATAAGCGATATCACGAATCATTTTTGGATATGCAGCAAAAAGTCGGCATTTCATATGATCTTTTTACTTCCACACATACGGAAAACCATTTTAAAGTCTCTCAGGATATCTTTCTCGCCTTGCAAGAGAACGGCTATTTGTATAAAGCCACCGAAAAGCAATGGTATGCCCCCAGTCAGGAAAAGTTTCTGCCGGACCGATATGTCGAAGGAACTTGCTATATCTGCGGGTATGATAACGCGCGAGGTGACCAATGTGATAAATGCGGGAATCTGCTGGATCCGGAAAAATTAATTAATCCGCGTTCGAAAATAGACGGTTCCACACCGGAGTTACGAGAGACGGAGCACTTTTATCTCGATCTCGGAAAACTCCAAAATCGGGTGGTTGATTTTTTGAAATCACGCGAGGATTATTGGCGCCCCAATGTTATTCGACAGTCGCTGGGGCAGATTCTCGCCGAAGATTTACACGGCCGGGCAATCACCCGTGATCTGGAATGGGGAATTCCGGTTCCGGTTCAAGATGCCGTGGGAAAGTGTTTATATGTCTGGTTTGAAGCGGTCATCGGTTATTTATCCGCTTCGATCGAATGGGCGAAATTGCAGGGTACACCGGACATCTGGAAAGATTGGTGGGAAGATGATACCTGTAAATCATACTATTTCATCGGCAAGGATAATATCCCCTTTCATGCTGTTATCTGGCCGGCACAGTTAATCGGTACCGGAACTAAATTCGGCGTATATTTCGAAGGAAAGGAAAACAAACCGTTTGTTCTTCCCTTTGATGTCCCCGCAAACGAATTTATGAACTTGGAAGGGAAAAAGATCTCCGGCAGTCGAAATTGGGCGATTTACGTCAACGATTTTCTGGAACGGTATGATCCGGATCCATTGCGATATTATCTGACGGTTAATATGCCCGAATCTCAGGATACCGATTGGGATTGGGAAGACTTTTTGAAACGAAATAACAATGAATTGGTTGCGACTTGGGGTAACCTGGCAAATCGGGTCATTTCTTTTGCCAACAAGCATTGGGGGCAGGTTCCCGATCCGGGAACATTGGAAATGGAAGATCAAGATCTCATTGATACGATCGAAAGCGGCTTTTTAACCGTCGGTGATGAATATGAAGCCGTTCACTTGCGAGCTGCCTTGGCGGAGACCATGCGCTTGGCAACGGAAGTCAATCGCTATCTCGATATCGCCGCTCCTTGGCAACTGATCAAAACGGACAAAGAAGCAGCCGGCCGGAAAATATATACGGCTCTGCAGGCTATTAATAATCTCAAAGTGCTTTTTTCGCCCGTTTTGCCATTTACTTCTCAGAAATTACACAATATGCTCGGCTATTCGTCGAATCTGTTTGGTGAACAAGTGATCAAGACGGTAGAAGATAATCTCGGTGAGCACCGGGTAAACACCTACGACGCTTCCGAGGCGATCGGTTCTTGGCAACCGGCCGAATTGCCGGTCGGTCAAAAATTCGGTGAGGTTTGTCCGCTGTTTAAGAAATTGGACACATCGATCGTCGATGAGGAAAGAGCCCGGTTAGGGTAATCATTTTCATCATAAATTGTTTACAAAAAGGGCTCTTCTTTCGGTGAGCCCTTTTATTTTAAAATTCGATATCACGCGGACGGAGGATTGTATAACTCCGGATAAGGGTCTTCGTTTCGAATTTTACAAGTCACGAAATGCAAAGTCACTTTCAGCAGCCCGAGAATAGGCGCCGCCAACAAAGCGCCGAATAAACCTATTTTTTTATTTAGAATCAAGATGCCGATAATGATCAGAACCGGATGGATATCCAAGGCATGGCTCATTACTCGCGGAACGACGATGATGTTTTCTATCTGTTGAATCAGAATATAAGCGATAATCACGACCAACACCATCAGAAAATTATCCAGCGGCAGCCAATAAGATCCGAAAATCGCAGCTGAAAAAATTGCCGGAATACAGGAGATAATGGGACCGATATTCGGAATGACTTCCAAAAATCCGGCTACGATCCCTAACGGCAAAGCCCAATGTAGCCCCAATGCCGTGCATACACCGAAAGTCACGATACCGATAATCAGCATCAATTTCAGTTCACCCACAAAATAGCTGTTCCAAATATTTCCTAACCGATTAAGGAATTCATCGGTTTCGATCTGATAATTTTCCGGAAATTGCTTAACGATCCAGTCTTTCAGTTTCCAACCGTCCCTGCATAAATGGATGGAAATCATGATGGAAGTAACGATGGTCAAAAGCCCGCCGAGAATTCTGGAGATTAAATTTGCGGAAACAGATATGATAGACTGCCAAGCCGAAGATATGTCCGGAATGATCGATGAAATATTAAAATCTTCCACATTAATGGAATTCAGCTTTCCGCGCAGCTCAATCAACGGGACGGATAAATCCACTCCGACATTCCCGATCTGTATTTTTTGGACTTCCAATTGCCGAATCATTCCTTCCAACCAGGAATCGATACTATTGATAACTGTCGGCCAGTCGGTGGAAAGGAACCCTTGAATCCGGCCGGTGATAATCGGGACGATCAGAACCAATAAAATGATGATAAGAATAATCAGAATCAGGTATGCCAGTACGACCGCAAACCCTCTTCCCATGTGCAATTTTCGGACAAAGAAATTTACCACCGGCGACAGGATATACGCAACAATCGCCACCGCAATAATCAGATTCAAAGTTTCATGGGAAAGATAAACGACGGCGCCCGCAAACAGAATCAAGCCGACCAAAGCCATATATCGAATCGGATTACTCCACCGGTGATTTTTTTCTTCCATCTTTTGTTCCGTCATTTATTAAAAAAGTTATTCGGGTTTTGAGGAATGCCGTTATATCGCATCTCAAAATGCAAATGCGGTCCGGATGAGTTACCGGTTGTTCCTACGGCACCGATTACATCCCCTGCGGCCACATAGTAACCGCATTGTACATTATAAGAATCTAAATGTGCATACAAAGTCTGCCATCCGTTCCCATGATCGATCATAACAACATTTCCGTATCCCCAATCATTCCAACCGGCATATACCACCACGCCCGCATCGGAAGCATAAACCGCGTTACCGGTCGAACCGGCAATATCGATTGCCCGATGATTGGTTTCTTCGGAATAGTTATATCCCGATATGCGGGTTTCAATCGTCGGCCAGATAAAAACACCGCTGCCGACCGGTCCGTCCATGACAGACTGACAGGCTCCCGGTCCATAGATGGAAGCTACCGCCGGATTTTCCCGAGTAATAAATGGAGCGGACCAGTTTATGAATTCACGGGATCCTCCGGGTACGATCAGCCATGTTCCGGGCGCGATATTGGGATGACTGTAATCCCCGATAGTTGCCGGATCCAACCCGTTCCCAGGGTAATTGATTATATCTTCCGGCGTCACTCCGTAAACTTCGGCGACGCCATTCAGCCCGTCACCGTCATGCCAATCATAATAAACCCCGTCCACCGGCAGGATATTTAATTCCATCCCTTCTACAACCAAATGCGGGTTGTCAGCCAGCGTATAAGGATTCGCCCATAAAATTGTGCTGGGACGTAAATTGAATTTTTCGGCAATCGACGTTACGGTATCCCCTTTTTGAACGACATATTTAATGACATCTGTCCGCGCTTTTGCGGGTAATTCGGTGTCATTCTTGGTACTGCGAAAAACACCTTCATTTAAAGGCTTTAACTCGCCTTTCGGATAAGCCGGATCATAATAAGGCAAAACCGCGCTCTGTCGGACCGGAGTAGACCGCAGCGTTTCCTGAAGATTAACTGCATCGGTCTGCGTATCCTCCATGAAAAAGTTTCCGGTCACCCAAAGTACAGTCCCGATTAACAGAACCGTAACCACCGCAGAGCCTATTTTGAGAAGCCTTTCTCCCAACCCGGCTTGAATAATTTTCAGCCAGAAATCGGAAATTGAATTCTTGCGTTTATTTTGTTGCCCCATTTTCTTTTGGACAACCCCATTTGATCCGTCTTTTGATTCCATATTTTATTCAATTTTTAGATCATAACATATTTCTGTTTCGGATAAAATAATAATTTCTTAAAAAATGTTTGCGAAGCCGCAAAGATTACAAGAATCTTAATTTTTGATTCGAAAATGAATAAATCATCTGTTCGACGCTATAATAAAAGTCCTATGACAGCAAATATTTATCCTTTTACAGCAATTGTCGGGCAGGAACAAATGGTTCGTGCCCTGATACTGAATGCCATTGATCCGCGAATCGGCGGCGTTTTAATTCGCGGTGAACGCGGCACAGCCAAATCCACCGCCGCCAGAGGCTTGGCCGCCGTTTTACCGGAAGAAGAAGTGATCGCCGAATGTCGTTTCGGCTGTGACCCGGATGATGAGTTACATTGGTGCACGGAATGCAAAGAACGAAAAGCAAAAGGGATTCCGATGACACGAACTCGCCGGAAGACACCATTCATTAATTTACCGGTGTCCGCAACCGAAGACCGCGTAGTCGGCACGTTGGATATCGAAAAAGCATTAAAAACCGGCGAAAAGAGTTTCGAACCCGGTATATTGGCTTCCGCCAATCGCGGGATTTTGTATATCGATGAAGTCAATCTCCTCGAAGATCATGTCGTGGACATCCTGCTCGATTCCGCCGCGATGGGTGTAAACAGCATCGAACGGGAAGGTATCTCTTTTTCGCATCCCGCTCGATTTATCCTTGTCGGAACCATGAATCCCGAAGAAGGGGATTTGCGTCCGCAACTTTTAGATCGTTTCGCACTTTCCGTTGATATCCGCGGCATTGAAGATGCTCGGGAGCGTGTCGAAATCATGCGCAGAACATTACGATTCGAAGATTCGCCCGAACTTTTTCAGGCGGAATGGCAAAAAAGTGAAGCGGAACTGACAGAAAAAATCGCATCCGCTCGAAAACGTTTGGCTTCGGTCCGTTACACTTCTCGCGATCTGATCACAATTGCTTCGCTTACCTCTTCATTAAAAGTGGAAGGACATCGTGCGGATTTGGTGATTTTGAAAGCCGCCCGAGCACAGGCTGCTTTTGAAAACCATCCTTCCGTTACGGATCTGGATATTGCGATGGCTGCGGAATTGGCTTTACCTCACCGCCTGCAAAAAGGTCCGTTCAGTGAAAGCACCGTCGGTACGGATGAATTAAAACAGCGAATCGACGAATTACACGGTAAAACCTCCGACAGTACGTCATTCCAATCCGAGAGCGATGCGGGTGACGAGGAAAAAAAAATTTAACTTCCTCCGATCTGCAAAATTTAATCCCTATTCAGGTGGCACAATATTCACAAGGGGGGGATTCGATTTTTAACAACGCGGAAGCCAATTGGTGGGACAACGCGCAAAATCTCTTCTTTATCAATCCGGAATTACTCGACGA
>JALHEL010000550.1 GCA_022837205.1 Leptolinea sp. | reverse complement strand
TCCGGTTCGACACACATACTGTATCTTGCAGCAGAACAACCTTTAACGCCTAATTGGAAATCTTGGGGATCAAAATAACAGTATTGAGTGGGTGTATACCAGATCAGTTGCTGTCCGTTATTCTCACAAGTTTGAAGAGCTAAATTTAGCAGTGCCGGTAAATCCGATTCCGCAAGGCCTGTATGGACATTTTTCCCTTCGCCGGAATAAATTAAAGCGTTCAATCCGACGGTTTGTACGCCTAATTCCGCAAGAAAATTGATTAATTGGCGAACATTTTCTTCCGTTCCGTTTGATTGAAGCAAGGTAGTATTTGTCATGGTAAAAATACCGGATTTTACTGCATTTTGAATTCCGGCTACGGTTTCTTTCCAAGCACCCGGGACCTGCACCATCGCATCATGGATGGATTCTTGGTCCGATTCAATGGTAATTTGAATATGATCCAGTTTGCTTCTTACAAGAGATGCCATCAATTCGGCATCTCTCAGCTTTCTCCCGTTTGTATTCAATCCGGCTACCAAACCCAGATTTTCGGCATACTCAGCCAAATCAATCAAATCCGGATAAAGCGTCGGTTCGCCGCCGGTAAAAACAACATGCGGAATTCCTTCTTGTGCGATCTTTTCAAGAATTTTATGCCAAGATTTTGAAGGGAGTTCTTTGACTTGTCTGGATTTGTCGTTATAACAATGTGAACAGTTATTGTTACACCGGTAGGTGAGAGCTAAATCCATCCGATATGGAGCGGAAGGGTTTGCGGAAAAAGGCATATAGGGTTTGCGGAAAAAGGCATATCGCTGTCGATTCCGCTTTGACAAAGATCACAGACGTTATTTTCACCCCGCAGCATTTTCTTTAAGGCGGGTGAAAAAGCATCAAAATCCTTGGTTACCTGTTCATATTGATCGGGGTAATATTTTTTCAGCAGGCGGCGGTCTTCCTCGTCCGTAAAATCATTGATAAGACACCATGTCATTAAGGCAGCGCTCTGGTTCAAATAAAAAGTCTGATTTGCATTTACCCAGAGTACACCGGTGCCGTCTTCGTCCACTCTTAAATGGATCCTGTTTTCAAAGCCGCTCTCGTCCTTTACCTTTTTCTGATATAACCCTTTGTGGAATTGTTTGTTGAAGCCGAAGAGATTCGAAATACCCATCTTTATCTTCCTCCTCCGCCACCGGCACAAGCACAGGCACAACCGGCACAGGCGCATGCGCAAGCACAACTGAAACCGCCCCCGCTTCCTCCTCTTCCGGAACCGCTACTCCGATTACTTGATCCCGAATGGGCGGCTGCCGGGTTTGTATGACCGATTACATTTTGAGTAAACGATTTAATTTCACCAACGGTTCCTTCTCCGAAGTTTCTGACCGTGTCCGTGATACTCCTGGCAAAATCAGCTCCGGGCAAAGTGGGGGCCGGTAATGGAGACGGAACAGAAGGGCTCGGCGTTCCGGACGAAGAAGCGGGATGAACGGGCGTGGGAGAAGCGTATACCGGTCCGACACGCCACCACCATGTCGGCAGGAAAACCGGATAATCACCGAACACCTCTTGTGATTTTTTATCAACATCATCGTCAAGAATTGCCCAGCCAAAGATTTCGTCCAATTTTTCACCTTTTAATTCGGGCGTCCCGGCTTCTTTTACTTGGTCCCAAGCTTTTTCGATAATAGACCGATAGTAAGCTTTAGTCTCTTCCAAACTATAGCCTTTCATTTTTTCAGCCACGGAATTAATCAAGTTCGAAATTGTTTTTTCCATCTTCGCTTTTTTCTCAGAATCTTTTTCGCTGGTCATCGCCTCGATAAAACCCTTTTCATAATCGTAAAGACCTTCGGGCAACGGTTCCGAAACTTTTATTTTTAAAGGATTTTGTTGAATCACCTGGATCGCATTCTTTTTGACCAATGAGAAAAT
>JALHEL010000100.1 GCA_022837205.1 Leptolinea sp. | reverse complement strand
ACAAAATATTAATCAAAAGATAAAAAGTAATGAGATTCATAGCCGATACAGGTAAAATAGTCTTATGAAAAAAATCAGATGGCAGTTGGTAATTATTTTCCTGACCGGATTGGTAGTAGGCATTTTACTTCTCAGTGACACATCAAACGGACCGATTCAGATGTTTGAATCGCAACCGACGATGGGTGGTATTTACCGAGAAGGCTTGGTGGGAAATATTCAGCGAATGAATCCCCTTCTGTCTTTTTACAATAATGCGGACCAAGACGTCTGCCGATTAGTTTATAGCGGGTTGATAAAATTTGATAACAGAGGATTACCTGTTTCGGATCTTGCAGCAGGCTGGGCAATTTCAATGGATGGCACTTCCTATAATTTCGCATTGAATCCGAATGCAAAATGGCACGACGGCCAACCCGTTACCGCTGATGATGTGGTTTTTACCTATGAGATGTTAAAAAAGGGGAACGGATATATTCCGGATGATTTAATCGATTTTTGGAACAAAATTCAAATTAAAGCAATCGATTCCCAAACAGTTCAATTTGTCCTCGCATCGGCATATGCTCCGTTTTTGGATTATTTATCTGTCGGCATCCTGCCAAAACATATCTGGGGAAATATGACTTTTGAACAGATGGTAGATTCAAAAGTTAACATTCAGCCGATCGGGAGCGGTCCTTTCATTTTAGATGATCTGATTCTGAACGGAAGTAATATTACCGGAATTATTTTGAAAAATAACGCTCTCTATTATGGAAAAAAGCCATACTTGGAAGAGATCCATATCAATTACTATCAAGACAGCATTTTGGCTTTTCAGGCATACCAGCAAGGATTGGTTGACGGAATCAGCTACATTTCCGAGGATGTACTCGAATCCGCTTTAACAGAACCGGATTTAGCGCTATATACGTCCAGATTACCGATTCAGACTATGGTTTTTATGAATTTGGATAACAGTAATGTCGATTTTTTTCAGGATAAAAATGTTCGAAAGGCAATGTTAATGGGGTTGAATCGCTCAAAAATCGTGAATAACATCCTTCACGGACAGGCAATCATTGCTCACGGACCGATACTGTACGGTAACTGGGCATATTACGATAACATCCCGAAAGTCGAATACGATTCTTACAAAGCCAAAGAGCTGTTAAAATCTTCCGGATACATTCTTGCGAACGAGCAGGATCAAGTTCGTTCAAAGGACGGGAAAACACTTAACTTTACGTTGTTATACCCGGACGATGACAAACATCGCCAGATTGCCGAAAGTATTCAACAAGACTGGGCGGCAATTAATATTTTGGTGAATCTGGAAGCTGTTCCATATGACGAATTAATCAATGTTCGATTGGAAGAGCGGGATTATGAAGCTGCTTTGATTGATCTGAATTTATCCGACTTTCCGGATCCTGATCCTTATCCTTTTTGGGATCAGACTCAAGTATCGACCGGTCAAAATTATTCCCAATGGAATAATCGGACAATCAGTCAATATTTGGAAACCGCTCGCGTAGAAACAGATCAGGCCGAGAGAGAGCGGCTTTATCGAAACTTTCAGGTGGTTTTTGCGGAAGAGTTACCGGCTCTGCCTTTGTTCAACCCGGTTTATAACTTTGCGGTAGACAAACAAGTTAAGGGAGTCAGTATCGGTCCCATATATCGTACAGCAGACCGATTCCAAAATATAGAATCCTGGTATCTGGTTTCAAGAACGACACTTTCAGATGAATTCACTGGAAAAAATTCCGAATAACATCCAATTTATTCGGAAAGAAAAACAATCATTTGATCGATTCGATTTCGTAAATAAACTTATATTCGGAAAATAATTCTATGATCGGAACAATTATTAATGTTGCAGGAATACTTGTCGGAACCTTCTTCGGTCTTTTTTTCGGGAAACGGATTAATGAACAAATCAGAAATACCATTATTTCCGGGATAGGAATATTTACTCTTTTTTTAGGTCTCAGCATGTTTCTGAAATCCGAAGACAGTGTAGTGTGCCTGATCGGTTTAGTCATCGGAACAATCATCGGAGAATTAACGAATATCGAAAGAGGATTGGAAAATTTGGGAGGTTGGTTTCAATCTTTTGTAGATAAAAATACCCGATCGGATTACGGAAAGGATCGACAAAAATTTATACAGGCATTTCTGACTGCCACAATGCTTTTTGCAATCGGACCGGTCAGTATTTTGGGATCCATCCAGGATGGTTTGACAGGCGATTATCAATTGTTATTGATTAAATCCATATTAGACGGGGTAACCTCGATTGTATTTGCCACAACCATGGGAATCGGTGTCGCTTTTTCGATAATCCCGATTTTCATTTATCAAGGAACGATAACACTTCTTGCGGAACAAGCCCAATCGATTATGAATGATTCCATGATCGCCGGAATGACAGCGGTAGGCGGCGTTATGCTCGGGGCAATCGCAATATCGAGCTTATTAAATATCAAAAAAATTCGTGTATCCAGCATGATTCCTGCTCTCTTTATCACGCCTTTTCTATTCTGGATAACAACTCATTTCAATTTTTAGGAATTTTCAAATAATATACCGGGTAAATTTGGTTCGTTCGGTAAAAACCGAGATTTTGATAAAATCGAACAGCATTTCCGTCATTTGAATAGGTATTTACCGAAAAAGCATTGACATTTTTCGGTGTAAACCGGTTCAGCAAGATCCACATTAATTCTTTCCCATATCCGCGTGATTGATAATTCGGACTGACGGCAATCCTTGAAATATGAATTGAATCTTCTTCAAGAAGAGCAAGAAGATATCCGACGGATTGGTTTTTATCGCGAAGAAAAAATGCAATATTCGAAGCTTGTATCGCCCGAGTTAGATTGAGTTCGGATAATCGCCAAACTTTTGAAAATGCCACTTCGACGGAATCAATAATTTCTTTTACATTCGATTCTGTTAATGGAAGCAGAGTTGCATTTTGCTTGTTTTGTAGAAGATGGTCGGAAATTATCTCTTTTTCACCTTCAAAATAGATAATATTTCCTTTTTGTTTAAAACCGGAATGTTGTAAAAAGAAATTCATCAAATCATCAGCCGGGATTGACAATATCGTTTTCTCGTAAAAAATTTGCAGCTTTATACAATTTTCCCAAAAGTATTTCCATACCTTGGCAACACTGTAGCCCTCTTCCCAAACGGAAAAGAATTGTAACCAGTGCGTTTGATCAATCTCCGGAGAAAAACCGATGCCGGCAATCGGAATATCATTTTCCAGAAGCGAATAACATAAACCATCGGAAACAATATCTTCCGGCTCAAGCCAATCAAAGTGTTTATGAAAATAGATTGCTTTTTTATTTAATTCGCTTAAAGCGATCGCTTGATGAGGCGAGATCTGGGTTATTTTCAATGTCATGGATCATCTTCCGGTAAAACGATCCACTAAATCTTCCAGTTCCTCATCCGAATAATAATGAATATGAATTGTTCCGCCTTTTTTCCCGGGGTGGAGTGAGACACGCGTTCCGATCGACTGCATCAACTGTTCCTCAATCGACTTGATTTCGGGTGAGTTTTCTTTCTTTTTATCTTCTTTACCGGTCTTTTCTCCGCTCATCCTTCTCACTAATTCTTCAGTCTGTCGGACATTCAAATTATGAAGAAGAATAGTCTGTAAGGCGGATAGTTGTTGTACTTCGGTATTAAGGGCAAGAAGAGCCCGTGCATGCCCTTCACTGATCATTCGATTGGAAAGAGCATTTCTGACTTTTTCCGGGAGTTTTAGCAAACGAATGGTATTCGTAACGGAAACACGGTTTTTTCCGACTTTTTTTGCAATCTCGTCATGTGTTAAATTGAAATTGACTTCGAGGCTACGATATGCTTCCGCTGTTTCAAGTGGAGATAGGTCTTCTCGCTGAACATTCTCTATTAAAGCGATTTCTAACAGATCCTGATCGGTAGCGGAGCGTGTGATGACAGGTACCATACTTAATCCGGCAGCAATCGCGGCTCGCAATCGTCTTTCTCCGGCAATTAATGTATATTTTCCGTCATCCTCCGGCACCACAATCAACGGTTGTATTACACCGTGTTCCAAAATAGAGTCGGTTAGTTCTTTTAACTCATCTTCATTGAAATCGACCCGCGGCTGATGAGGATTTGACTGAATTACCGAAACATCAACCATTCTGACCGATTCATCGGAAATCTCATTATCAGAGACAGGTAATAAAGCTCCTAAGCCGCGCCCTAAACCACCTTTTCGTTGAGCACACATTTTCATTCCCTCCCTGATTTTTGTTTCTGATCCTGCGTCAAAATTTCTCTTGCCAGTGCGTCATATGCTTTACTCGCAGAGCTGTCTTTCGAATAATAGTTAATCGGCTGCCCGTAAGACGGGGCTTCCGCTACTCTGATGCTTCTCGGAATAATGCTTTCAAAAACCTTATCCGGATAAAACTTTCTTACTTCATTTACCACATCCAGAGCGAGCCTTGTCCGTCCATCATACATTGTCAAAAGAACCCCCCTGACATTAACCTCCGGAAAAGATTTACGTACCTGATTGATCGTGTTCGTGAGTTGTCCTAATCCTTCCAATGCCAAGTATTCGCATTGTACCGGAATAATAACACCGTCTTTTGATGCGACCAGCGCATTGATCGTCAATAGGCTCAATGATGGGGGACAATCGATTAATATATAATCAAATTTCTCTTGAATCGGTTTTAAAGCATTTTTCAGCATGCTTTCCCGATTGGGAAGATCAATTAACTCTATTTCCGCTCCCGATAATGCCGGTGAAGCGGGAAGGATAGAAAGGTGAAAATCTCGATTTTCGATTATATGAGGGGTTATGGGAACAGAACCGATCAAAACCTGGTAAGTCCCATAACGAACTTCATTCTTATCCATACCCAAGGAAGATGTAGCATTTGCTTGCGGGTCGATATCGATCACCAGTACTTTTTTTCCTAAAGCGGCAAGGGAGGACCCGAGATTAATCGCAGTTGTGGTTTTTCCAACCCCTCCTTTTTGATTGATCATTGCGTAAATTTTCACTCAGGTTTTCCTTTTTTTCGATTGAATAACAGATTATTGATTTTGTTCGGATCTGAAAGTTTTTTGTTGGGGTGTTCCGCAATAAGGGCAAAGATTCCATGGAAGTTCAAGAACTTTTCCGCAAGAAATGCAGAGTTTATTTAAACGCGTATGACAAGCGGGACAAAGAATCCAATCCGGTTCCACATTTCTGCCGCATCCCGGGCATTTCGGTTTTTTATCCAACTCCTGAAGAAGGGCTTCCTCTTCCAAAGCGGCTTGGTATTTTTCTTCGATCGTTTGATTCGGACGAATAATCCAATAAATAACCACACCGACAATCGGTAAAATAATTACCAGGATTACCGCCAAAATAATCATAAAAGGATCTCTTGTCCGATGACGAATATCACGGAATACCCAAAAAAGAATGCTCAACCATAATGCCGTAAGAAACGCAACCCCCAGCGTAGTCAGAATTTGAACAATGTTTGATAAAATTTGTGGATCAATATCCATGAACTATCCTCTAAAAACAAAATTATAGCATAAAGACATGGTTTTCATTTTTTACGTTTTTAAAGTATAATTACTATATATTTAGTATAATTATAATATTATATGCCTCCGATAAGGTAAAATAAAAAGTGCTTTTATACTTTCATCATCTACGATTCGGGGTCTTCTATAATGGCAAAAGAAATTGATTATGTATATCACAATCGTATCAGTGATATGGAAATAAATGAAAGACCGAGGGAACGTTTGGTAAAAGTCGGTCCGGGTTCAATTTCCAATTACGAACTGCTTGCGATCCTTTTACGGACCGGTACGGCAGGAGAAAATGTTATTGATCTTTCTAAACGAATATTAAATTCATATGGCGGACTCGGTGGATTAAAGAAAATTTCTTTTGAAGAATTAAAAAATGCAAAAGGAATCGGTGAAGCGAAAGCCTCTCAGGTTTTAGCTGCAGTTGAACTGGGGAAAAGATTAGCCGGATTACAGGAAGAAAATGATAGACTGATTATAAATTCTTCACAAGATGTCTTTGATTTAGTCAGCTATGAGATGTCGGCATTTGATCATGAAGAATTATGGGTCTTAAATGTTGATACACGGCATCGATTGGTTGCAATCGACAGATTGTACAAAGGATCTCTGAATAGCTCGACCGTCCGGATCAGTGAAGTCTTCCGAAAGCCGATTACCAGGAATGTTGCCGCTATTCTTTTGGTCCATAATCATCCGAGCGGTGATCCGAAACCGAGCGCCGCTGATATTGCTGTTACAAAAAGCGTCCAGGAGGCGGGAAATTTACTGGAAATAACGATGCTGGATCATATTATTATCGGAAGCGGTAAATATGAATCTATCTTATCGTATTTGATTTAATTTATTTTATGATACCGATTTACGAGAAAAACGGTTTGACAAAATTTACTCCCTATAGTATTATTTCAAACGCTTACGGCGAGGTAGCTCAGTGGCAGAGCAGGGGACTCATAAGCCCTTTGTCGTGGGTCCAACTCCCACCCTCGCCACTTTTATTTTAATATGTGGGTTCA
>JALHEL010000549.1 GCA_022837205.1 Leptolinea sp. | reverse complement strand
CTGTGTGATATCCAGTTCTTCTTTTTCAATCAGTTGGAGCAACAAATCAAGCGGACCTTCAAATACATCTGTCTCAATGGTATATTTACTGGCTGCTTGCTTGAGAAAAGGAATTTCCATGGAGTACATTATAGCAGGGGGTTTCCGATTCGCAATAGTGATTGTGAAATAGTAAAATAAGAAAACGTAAGTATGCATTTATTCTCGGAGGAAAATTGAAAGTGTCATCAGAATTCGTTCCTGAACTTCCGCAAGAATTGGAAAAACGCCTTGGATTAAAGTTCAATAATGTTCTTTTGTTAATACGGGCACTCACGCACCGATCATATCTCAACGAAAACCCTGAGGCGATCGAGGATAATGAACGTCTTGAATTTTTAGGTGATGCCGTGCTTGATTTTCTGGTTGGAGAGTGGTTATATGATAAGTATCCAGAAATGCCTGAAGGTGATTTAACCCAGATGCGGTCAGCCCTCGTCCAAACAGAAGAACTGGCAGATTTTGCTCGTTATTTAAATTTGGGAAATGCGCTACGACTTGGCAAAGGGGAGATTAAAACTGGGGGGAGAATCAGAAGCAGCCTGTTGTGCGATGCTTTCGAAGCCCTGATTGGTGCGATTTACCTTGACCAGGGGTTACCAGCCATTCGTTTGTTCTTAAATCCGCTCCTGGAAGTGGCTGTAGAGGATATTTTGGAAATGCACAAGAATGAAGATCCGAAATCGAAGTTGCAGGAATGGTCTCAATCGCTTGGCTATCCTCCCCCAAAATATATTACGCTAAAGGCATCTGGTCCGGATCATTCAAAATTGTTTGAAGTGGAAGTGTATATTAATAAGAAGTCATACTCCAAAGGAAGCGGAAAGAGCAAACAATCTGCAGAAAAAGATGCTGCAAAAAAAGCACTAGAGAGGATCTATCAGGAATAATCACCGCATGACTCAAAAATTAGAAGCGTTAGAACTCCATGGGTATAAAACCTTTGCCTCCAGGACTCCATTTGAATTCCCGGACAAGATTATTGCTATCGTTGGACCGAACGGATCAGGAAAGTCAAATATCGCTGATTCCATACGCTGGGTATTAGGCGAACAGGCTTTCAGTGTGCTGCGCGGCAAGAAAACCGAAGACATGATCTACTCGGGCTCCGCT
>JALHEL010000099.1 GCA_022837205.1 Leptolinea sp. | reverse complement strand
GCTCGTTCCATTGCACGCTCTTCTGTCGGAGCTACATAGCACCAAGCTGATTGAGTCATAAGCATAATAGTAATAAAAAGCAATGTTATTCTGTGATTCATCGTTCCATTCTTGAGTAAGGTATCGTATAAGCGCTCGGAAAGACGGCTTTTCCGGAGGCTATTACCAATGCGATAATTGTCATCAAATATGGCAACATCAATAACAATTGGCTTGGAATCCCCACACCGTGTGCTTGTAGACGCAATTGCAGAGCAGAGGCGAGACCGAAGAGCATGGCGCCAAACATTGCCCGTACCGGTTGGAAACTGGCAAAGATTACAACAGAAACGGCGATATATCCGAAACCACCGATTACCTTCTCTGTAAATGTGTTGAGATAAGCAATTGTCATGAAAGCTCCGCCCGCTCCGGCATACGCACCACCGACCAATACAGCCGAATAGCGAATGCGAGCTACATCAATCCCTTTTGAATCAGCCGCACGTGGATTTTCACCCACTGCCTTTATTTTCAGACCGTAAGTCGTGCGTTCGAGAATGAACCAAGTTATTGGAACAAGGATAAAAGTCAGATAAACCAGAATGTTATGCTGAAAGAAAATTGTTCCGATGTACGGGATATCTCCAAGCACCGGTATTTTCAGAGACTGGAAGGAAGTTATTTTTGCGGGTAAGGCACGGATTCCAAAAACCAGACGATAGATAAACGAAGCCAGACCGCTCGCGAGAATATTCATACCGATACCGGCGATAACTTGATTGGCACGCATGGTTATACTAAGCCAAGCCATAATCAAACTGTATATCATACCGGCTAAAATACCGCAGAGAAACCCGAACCAGAGATTCTGAGTGACGCAAGCTCCGATAAAACCACAAATTGCACCCATTAACATTGTCCCCTCAACACCGAGATTAAGGATTCCGGCGCGTTGGGTATAAATCTGTCCTAGTGCGGGAAGCAAAATCGGGGTTGCCAGACGGATCATTCCAGCAAATAAGCTGACGAAAAAGGTGATGTTCAAAATGCTTCCCATTTTTCTATCCTTTCTTTTCTTTATGGGAGACTTGTGGGAGTCTGTCGGCAAACATATTCCGTGCGATCACAAGAATAATAATCAAGCCCTGTATAACATTGACAACCGAATACGGGACTTCAGTCATTCGTTGCATACTTGCACCTCCGCAAAGCAGTACCGAAAAAAAACAAGCTGAGGCGATGATACCGTAAACATTAAGCGAGCCAAGTAGAGCGATAATAGTGGAAATATTACCGTAATCAGCAGCAATGCCGTCAAGGATTCGATGTTGGATACCGAATGTCTCTATCCAACCAGCCAAGCCTGCAAAAGCACCCGAAATCATCATCGTTGTCATAACGGTTTGTTTAACATTGATTCCCGCATATGTTGCGACCATTTCACCTTGACCGATCAGATTGATGCGATAACCGACGGAAGATTTCCAGAAAAAGCACATCATAATTGTGACTGCTAACAGTATGAAGATTCCGATATGTAGACGGTAGTTGCCAATGAGACGAGCAAAAAACATAGATTCAGGAACAAGAGGAGATTGAGATAAATCTGTGGTTGGATCCTGCATCGGACCATTAACCAGATACATCAAGAAATAGGATGCAATTGAATTAAGCATCATGGTTGTGATCACTTCATTTGCCCCGAAGCGGTTACGAAGGTAACCGGCTAATCCTGCGTAAAGAGCCCCGGCTGCCAAAGATGCGATAAAAGAGAGGATAAAACGTACCGGGATAGGAATATTAATATAGAGCGCGACTGCAGTTGCGGCAATGGATGACATGATGAACTGCCCTTCCGCACCAATATTCCAAAGTTGCGCTTTATATGCAATGGATACCCCAAAAGCCATTAATAAGATGGGAATCAGTTTGACAAATAGTTCAGAGATTCGCTGCGGACTACTGAACGCTCCGCGCAGCATCGCACCATAAGCCTCAAAGGGACTATTTCCTGTCAAATATACCAAAATACCTCCCAGTATTAAGGCAATAAGGATCATGCAAATTGTACCGAAGGCATTAATAGCTGTTTTTCTTGTTTTTTCATTCATCAATCATGTACCTCTTGTTTCTTCCCCATCATCAGAGCGCCAATATCCATTGGATCTGCACCTCGCGGCAATATTCCCATCAACTGACCATCATAGATCACTGCGATACGGTCGGATAGTTGTAGAATTTCTTCGAGATCAGCAGAAACTAGCAAAACAGCTGTTCCGCTATTTCGCGCTTTAAGAATCTGACCGCGAACATATTCTGACGCCCTCACATCCAAGCCACGGGTAGGTTGATTTGCAACCAGCACATGGGGATCAAGGCTTAATTCACGAGCAAGAATCAGTTTCTGTTGGTTACCACCGGAAAGCGAACGAGCTAATTCGTTACCGTCAATAGCTTTAATCTGATAAGCATCACGTGCTTTCTCCCAGTTTTGATCAACCAGTTTTTCTTCTATAAATCCCTTGCGAGTAAACGGACCTTTGCCGAGTTGTTTAATAATAAGGTTATTTTTTAGATTCCAATTTAGCGCAAGACCTATCGTTTGACGGTCTTCAGGAATATGGGAAATATGCTGTTTGATGTAGTAATTCGGAGTTCGGTTGGTTACGTCCTTGCCATCCAGTTGTAAGGTACCACTTTCTGCAGGACGAAGTCCGGTAAGGATTTCACAAAGCTCCTTTTGGCCGTTTCCATCAACACCGGCCAAACCAACAATTTCACCCCGGCGAATATCCAATGAGAAATTCTGCAATGCTTGCACGCCTTTGTCATTTTTAACAGAAATATTGCGGATTGAGAATTTTATCTCTCCCGGCTCCGTCTCGGCAGGCGGAAAATCGAATAGCACATTGCGACCGACCATCATTCGGCACAAATCGTCTTTGGTAACACTTGCGTCCATAGTCCTTCGTCCGACCATTTTTCCATCGCGGAGGACGGTTACTTCATCAACGATAGAAATAATCTCTTCAAGTTTATGGGTGATTAGAATGATTGATTTTCCGTCTTGCCGCATCTGCCGAAGCGTTTCAAAAAAGGATTCAGTTTCTTGCGGTGTCAGAACTGCGGTAGGTTCATCCAGAATTAGGATCTCAGCGCCCATATAAATAGCGGTTAAAATCTCAACACGTTGCTGTTCGCCGACAGAAAGTTGCCAGATCTTGGAATTCGGATCGATATCCATTTGATATTTATCGGATAGGGCTTTCAACTCGTTAGATGTTTGGTTAGTATCCAATAGAATACCACGTCTTGATTTCTTCCCAAGCATTACATTCTCGGTCACTGTCAGTGGCCTGGCAAGCATAAAATGTTGGTGAACCATACCGATACCGATAGAGATTGCTTTTAGCGGTGAAGAAATGTCTTCTTTTTTACCGTTTATAAAAATTTCGCCTTCTTCCTGCTGATACAAGCCATATAGGATGTTCATGAGAGTTGTTTTTCCGGCTCCGTTTTCTCCCAATAAACCATGGATTGATCTCTTTTTTAAGAAGAAATCCACATTGTCATTTGCCTTAACGCCATTGAAAATTTTTGTGATTCCGCGCATTTCAACGACACATTGATCATCCATTGTGTTACCTCCTGGCTTATAAGTTAACGAAGGGGCTTGTTAGGTCAAGTCCCTTCGTTTTATTCATTAAGATAGATCAAACTTCGGGAAGCTCAATGGCACCCTGACCAAGTTTTTCATAAACATCAGCAATTATTGCTTTGTCTTCATCAGTCAGCCAACCTTTGACATCGTTAAGTTCAGTCATGGAAAGACCTCCGTTTGCAACGTTGATCATAACCGTGTCTTTTCCCTCAACGAAAAAGGATTTATCTTTAATCATTGCAAAGATGTTTTCAAGTGCATTACCCCATTCGTACTGAAGGCCTGAAAGAACATTCTTCTCTGCAAGGGAAAACTGATCTTCGACATTACCGAGGACATATTTATCTTTTTCTTCGGCAGCTTGAACAACACCCAAACCGATTCCGTCACCCGAATGCCAGATTACATCTACACCGGAATCGTACATGCCAATAGCTGCTTCATAAGCGCCGGTGGTATCGTTCCAGTCACCTGTATAAACCTCCTGGATCTCAATTTCAGGGTTGATGGATCTTGCACCGGCTTTGTATCCTTCATGACCGCGGGTAATTTCCGAGCCTTCACCACCGCCAATGACGCCGATTTTATTGGATTGAGTCGCCAAAGCAGCAACAACACCCATTAGATAACCACCGGCTTCAAGTTGGACATCATAGCGGATAACGTTGGGGGCATCGCCAACACCACAACCGAGCAAGAAAGCGACTTCCGGATACATTTTCGCAACGGTAATGACCGGTTCTGAAAACTGATACCCATGTCCGATCACAACATCGAAACCTTCATTTGCGTATTCAATTAAAGTCGGTTCAATGTCAGCAACATCGTAGATGTTTTCGACAACTTTGACATCCACTTCATCGGCATGTTTTTCGGCATATTCCATCATTCCGCGGTACATGGCCTGGTTGAAAGATACATCATCTTTTTTACCGGGAAGAACCAAAGCGATTTTAAGTTTATCCGCTGCATCTGCCTTTTGCCAACCTGTTAAGCAGGTGACAATTGCAATGAGAACCATAATGACAATTAAATACATATTCGATTTTTTCATTTTTTGCTCCTTTGAATTGTAAACTCGTCTTTTATTGGTACGACCTATTTTTATAATAAACCTTTTTATTTTAATTGTCTATAGTAAAATCCAAACTGTCAGACAATATCAAAACTCGTCAGGGTGAGAGTAATTATCTTTTTTGGGGGAATCATAAGCTTGAATCAATTTTGTCATATTTGTTCTGACAATGTTGCAAGTCTTGTAAAAGGGAAAATCAGTTAGAATAATCAATATAAGAGACAAATGTCATGAATAAGTTCAGCACACAAGTAAATAAACAAACAGTCCAGCGTCTTTTAATAGAAATAAATGAGGGGGAATATCGTATGCTTGATCGTCTTCCTCCTGAAATCCGATTAGCTGAGCATTTTGGTGTAAGTCGTTCGACAATGCGTGATGCGCTTGCAACATTAGAACGGGAGGGTTTTATAAATCGGATCCACGGCATCGGAACGCTCATCAATCGACAGGTTCTTGAAGTGCAGACGCGTATTGATCTTGAAGAGGAATTTCTCGATATTATTCGGAATGCGGGTTATAGACCTGGGACAGTTTATTCGAAAGTAGAATATTCAACGGCAAATTCTATGGAGATTAAGAAACTTTGTTTGGAAAAAGGATCACAGATGATCCGGGTGACAAGATTGATTAGTGCTGACGAAGTCCCGACTATTTTTTGTATAGATTCTTTTTCATCTTCTTTTATAAGAAATATAAACTATGAGGAATCTGAGCTGCATAAACCGATTTTCGATTTTTTAAAAACATATTGCGAAGAAGATGTTTTTTTTGACCTAACCGAAATTCATGCGGTGAATGCCGATAAATTACTGGCTGCGGAATTGCAAGTTTCAAAGGGAACTGCTCTCCTACATCTTGATGAGATCGGTCACAATGTGTTAGGGAAACCAATCCTTTATTCAAGTGAATATTATCGCGAAGGAATGATAACTCATACGATATTAAGAAAGAAGATTGAGTAAAACTATTTTAAATTTTTTCAGCTTATCTTCTGAAATGTTATTATCTACTTATATTAGATAAAAGTAAGGTTTACTTTTCAGTCCTTGTCCGCCCCCATTGTTACAAAAAATTACTATCAATTCAAAAAATAATTATTTTCCGATTTCCTATCGATTATTTTCATGGATTCAATCCTTTATCTTTCGAGATTTTGAATGATTTGGATAAATCGTCGGTATAATTCGAATGGCTATTTTTTGACAGTCAGCCGGAACAGGATTTTTGCGTTGAAACCTTTGATCCAGACGGATCATCTTACTTACCGACAACCGGGGATAGAGGAAGAATTTCCTCCGATCTTGAAAGATATAAACTTTACGATTTACCCGGGAGAATTGATTGCACTGGTGGGTGCAAACGGATCCGGTAAAACGACTCTTGCCCGTCAGTTAAATGCTTTGCTTTTACCGACCGAAGGCAATGTGTATATTAACGGGGAAAATACACGTAATCGGCAGGCTGTTCCGAAAATACGATCTGAAATCGGGATGGTTTTTCAACACCCCGAAGACCAAATTGTTGCGACGATTGTTGAAGAAGATGTCGCTTTCGGACCAGAAAACTTATGCCGTCTTCCAAAAATAATTCGCGAACAAGTGAATAGATCCCTTGCCGTTGTCAATGCAGATAGCTACCGTTTCAGACAACCTCATATGCTTTCAGCCGGACAAATGCAACGGGTGGCATTGGCCGGTGTGTTAGCCATGCAACCGAACGCGATCATTTTCGATGAAACAACTGCTATGTTGGATCCGATCGGTCGTCGGGATGTACTTCAGTGTATGGGCGATTTGAACCGGATGGGAATTACGATTATTTTTATCACACATATTATGGAAGAAGTAAATCTCGCAAATCGAGTTCTTCTTCTAAATGAAGGTTCTCTGATTTTTGACGGA
>JALHEL010000548.1 GCA_022837205.1 Leptolinea sp. | reverse complement strand
AAAAGCGTTAGGAAGAGCGCTTGTAAAATATGGGGGTCTTTTTCCGGAGTTGGTTGTTCTGTCGCCCGATGTAGGCCTTTCTACCAATGCCATGGACTTCAAGGAGAAATATCCAGAACGATATATAAGTTGCGGAATTGCAGAACAAAATGCTTTTGGAATCGCATCGGGTTTGGCGAATTTTAATTTTATCCCTGTCATTGCCTTATATGCGGCATTTGCATTTGGGAAAGCGAGTGATCCGATTATTAATGGTATTGCATATCCGAATCTGAATGTCAAGATTATCGGAACGCATGGCGGAATCAACGTTGGACCAGATGGTCCAACGCACCAATCTATTGTTGACCTGGCGTTCTTTCGATCGGTTCCAAATATGATGGTTCTGGCTCCGTCAGATAGTTCAGAAGTCGATAGCGCCTTGGAATTAGCCCTCATGCATAATGGACCTGTTTATATTCGATTAGAACGCGCTCCCTCGTCTAACCTGGTGCATCCATCTGCAAAACTTGAGTTTGGAAAAGGAGAAACCATTCTATCTGGCGATGATGTGACGATAATCGCTATCGGGTCGATGGTTGAAGCGTCGATCATTGCTTCGGAACAGTTAAAGAAAAAAGGGATCTCTGTTCGTGTGATCAACCTGTATTCATTAAAACCGATCGATTTCAACTTGATTAAAAAAGCTGCATTGGAAACAGACTTGATTGTGACAGTAGAAGATCATAACTGTATTGGCGGTTTGTATTCTGCCGTCGCTGAAGTTGTAGCCGGGATTGAAAGTAATGCTTTGATAAAAAGCATTGCTATTAAAGACAGGTTTGCAGAATCTGGAAGCAGCAACGACCTACGAAAAAAGTATGGTTTGACTTCTGATGAAATCGTAAAAGTGATTGAAGAGTATTTTGAGGAAAAATGATGTCTGCTATTGATGAAAGTGTGAAGATCAGAAATATTGCCCGAGAGGGTCGTAAATTGGTCATTGAAATGATCATAAAAGCAGGCAGCGGGCATCCGGGTCCATCTTTATCGGTGATTGATATTATCGCGACGATATATTCCAAATATTTACGGGTCGATCCTCACAATGCAAAGCTCATTACTCGAGATAGATTCGTCCTCTCAAAGGGTCACGCAGCACCCGCTTTATATG